>SBAY01000123.1 GCA_005239945.1 Nitrospira sp. | reverse complement strand
GGGTGCGTGTAAAATTTGTGGGTAAAGTGTCCAAAAAGGTAACTGTTCAGCCAACTGCAAGTTTTTCATTATAAATAACTGTAAATTGTAAAATGGGTAATGAGAAATTAAAAATTAGGGCATGCTTCAAAACAGGGTAATAGTCTTTACTCTGGTTAGTAGGCTTTAGTTTGGATTTAATGCTTTAGCATTTTATTCCTCCTGCTTCTAATGAAACCATAAAGGGTAAAATCCGGTCTGGTTCAAATAGTAAAGTATTACCCACAAATTTTATATGCACCCTTTGTATTGCCTGATAAATCGAAAGTTGTAAATGGACGCAACAATATTACTAACTTGAATTTTTGCGTATGTGTTTAACGACAGACTGGGTGAAAAGTCGATTTTGTTATCCTTTGACTGCAATATCCAGTGCTTAAATAAGATAAAATGACTACATTTTGTGGTATTAATATTCGATTTTAGGGTTTTCACACAATCTAACGAGTGAGAAAGTGAATAACATTAATCCAAAAGAGATGGTAACCCTTTCTCTATCTCCTCTCTTCTTTCTTTCCCCTTTCTTACATACCTTCAGATAACTAAAATGTTACTTAGTCATCTGATTACCAGTTACCAATGACCGATTAGCGATCTTCTTCATGGGTGCTAAAACCATTATGATATGCTTACCCTCTAATTTTGGTGGCATTTCTATGGTTGATATTTCCTTTGAATCCTCGGCTAATCTATCCAGTGTCTTTTGTCCAAATTCTGTATGTGCCATTTCTCTACCTCGAAAACTCATAGTTATTTTAACCTTATTCCCTCTCTCTAAAAATCTGTGTGCATTTTTGGTCTTAAATTGATAATCATGCTCTTCGATATGGGGGCGCATCATTATTTCTTTTACCTGAACCACCTTTTGCTTTTTCTTTCTATCCTTGTCTTTTTTTTTCTGTTCAAAGAGATATTTACCAAAATCCATTAATTTACACACAGGCAGATTGGGGTCCGGAGATACTTCTACTAAATCTAACCCCTGTTCCATAGCCAATTCCAACGCCTTGTCTAATGGCATAACCCCTATTTGTTCTCCGTCACTACTTATTACTCGAACCTCTCTGGCTCGAATTCTTTTATTAACCTTAATTGTTTTAGTAATTACACATCACCCCTTTTTAATTAATAATTATCAATTAATAATTGTTAAATGATAATTGTTAATTATTAAAATATCATATCTTTATCAGAATGTCAACAGATTTTTTCTTTTATCTCTTTGATTAAATTATCAGTAACCTCTTTTAAGGAAAGTTGTCCTGAATCCCTATTTCCTCTTTTACGGACAGAGACCTTTTCTGCTTCTACCTCTTTATCCCCAATAATTAACATATAGGGGACTTTATGAAGTGTTTCTGCCTCACGGATTTTGAATCCTACCTTTTCATTTCGACTATCTAATTTAACCCGCACCCCTTTTTCCAATAGTTGTTCTTCAATCTGTCTTGCATAAGGGATATGTCGGTCGGCAATAGTCATAATCATCACTTGAATTGGACAAAGCCAGACAGGGAATGCACCGGCATAATGTTCGAGCAATGCCCCTAAAAATCGTTCAAGACTTCCCAAAACTACACGATGAATCATTACTGGTTGACATTCATTACCATCTGCCCCGACATAAGTAACATTAAATCGTTGCGGCAGATTGAAATCCACCTGAATAGTAGGTCCTTGCCATGCCCGCCCAAGGGCATCCTTTAGTTTAATATCAATTTTGGGTCCATAAAAAACCCCTTCTCCTTCATCTATGGTATATTTTAATCCCTTGTTTTCTAAGGCAGTAGCCAGGGCTAATGTTGCCTCATTCCAAATGTCCTCTGTGCCGACATATTTCTCCGGACGAGTAGAAAGATAGATATCATACTCCTTGAATCCAAAGGTTGTCAGCATAGAAGAGGCAAATTCTATCACTTTGCATATCTCATCTTTTAGTTGATCAGGCCGACAAAAAATATGGGCATCATCCTGTGTAAATCCCCGCACACGCAACAAACCATGCAATACCCCACTTCGCTCATAGCGATAGACCGTGCCTAATTCAAAATATCTTAGTGGTAGTTCTTTGTAACTTCTGGTTTGACTTTTATAGATTAAGATATGTCCCGGGCAATTCATTGGTTTAAGCACATAGGGATTTTCATCAACCTCCATAAAATACATATTGTCTTTATAATAATCACAATGGCCAGAGGTCTGCCATAAATCAATCCTGGCAATATGAGGAGTAATCACTTCAAAATAGTCTCTTTTGGTATGTTCTTTGCGTAAAAAGGTACATATCTCCTCACGAATAATTGCTCCCTTAGGATGGTAGTAAATCAATCCAGGACCTACCTCTTCATAAATATCGAATAGCTTCAGTTCTTTACCGATTTTGCGATGGTCTCTTCTTTTTGCTTCCTCTAATCTAAAAAGGTAGTTATCCAGCTCCTGTTTTGTTTCGAAGCAGGTGCCATAGATTCTGGTAAGCATAGGATTTTTTTTATTACCGCGCCAATATGCACCGGCAATGGAAATAAGTTTAAATGTCTTGATTACTCCGGTGTTTTCCACATGGGGTCCGCGACAAAGGTCAATAAATTCACCCTGTTGATAAAGAGTAACCGTCTCATCCTCAATTTCGTCTAAAAGTTCTACCTTGTAAATTTCATTTCTTTCCTGGAAGAATTTTCTTGCCTCATCTTTAGCCATGACCTGTTTTTCAAAAGGCAAATCGGCATGAATAATCTCCTCCATTTTAGCCTCTATTTCAGGTAAGTCTTCAGGTGAGATTGGAGAGGGCAGGTCAAAATCATAGTAAAACCCTTCTTCGATTGCAGGTCCAATGCCTAACTTAGTCCCTGGATAAAGTGCACAAACTGCCTGTGCCATGATGTGAGCAGTTGAATGTCGCAATATTTGTAAATCCATAAATACCTTTCTTTATTTCACTCCTTTGTGCTCTACAAAACAGAAAAAATGGTGGGCGGTACTGGATTCGAACCAGTGACCTCTTGCATGTCACGCAAGCACTCTAACCAACTGAGCTAACCGCCCGGTTATAATTATCAATTAATAATTCTACTCTGGAGGCGACGATCGGATTCGAACCGATGAATAAAGGTTTTGCAGACCTCTGCCTTACCACTTGGCTACGCCGCCTAACTACTGCTTTGTAATATAAGTTTCTGACAACCCCCTAACCCCCTTTTTTAAGGGGGAATAATAACGTGATAATTATATTCCCCCTTAAAAAAGGGGGTTAGAGGGTTGTCAGAAATTAATGTGACAGAGCACTACTACCAATAGTTTCTCTTTTAACCCTCTTTATTTCTTTTTCTTGCTTCTTTATCCTCTTCCAGTGGGCAATAACCTCTTCTGAATTCTCAAATTTTAAATCACCGAAGACATGGGGATGTCTCCGAGTAAGTTTCTCACAGGCACAGGCTAAAACATCCTGGATGTCAAATAACCCCTGTTCCTTTGCCAATTGTGATTGCATAACCACCTGCATCAACACATCGCCCAATTCCTCCTTTAATCCCTCCATATCTTCCTTATCGATAGCCTCTATAACCTCAAATGCCTCTTCGATTAAAAAAGGTTTAAGTGATTGAAGTGTTTGTTCCTTATCCCATGGACAACCATCTTCCGCCCGTAATTTAGCAATTATATTTACTAATCTTATAAACCGGTCATCCATAACAAGGCAAGCCTCTCCTTATTTTACACTTTTTTCTTTTTCGGTTTCCCCGCCAAGCAAAGCCAAATTCTTAGTAATTTTAGCCTCTTTTTTCAATTCTTCTACCCACTGATTAAACATTCTTCGAACACGAGTATCATCCCTGCGCATAATTTGTTTAAGTTGGTGTTTAATTTCATTGAATGATTTCCCCTGGAATGCCTGGGGTAATTTGGTTTTATGGGCCTCATAGAAATTCTCTGCCTCTTTATCACTGACCATCTTATCGTAGATTTTAATCCTGATTAACTCTTCCATAAGCATTTGATTCCTAATCCACTTCAACCTCTCCTGAATTTCCTTTTTGCGATGTATCCCTGTTTTTATTGCCTCTTGAATTATTAATTTCTCGGTAATCATCCGGTCTAAAAGTTCTTCTTTCTGTTCCGGCGTATTGAACATTGAACGATATGCAGATGGAAGATTATTTAGTTGTTCTTCGAATTCTTTGATGGTGATAGCCTCTCCCCTTACACTGGCTAAAGTTGGCGATTTTTCTGCACAGCCACTTGCCCCTAAACCCAAACAGAGTAAAATAATAAAGCAGATACATTTCATTTCAATTCCTCCTTTTAGTAAACTACTTGCAACCGTTTAGGTTGTTTAGGCTATAGGCTGTAGACTGTTAGCTCTTGAGTATTGATGACCCAAAATCTTCTCGTTTTCCATATTTTTGAGTCGCCATCAAAACCGTGGTTATCAAATTCCCTGGGTTTCATATCATCTCACCTATCTCCGCCCTACAGCCTGAATGCCTACAGTCTATCTACCTGAACGGTTACAAATATTTAATAATATTCTATCATATCTTTCGTAAAAAATCAAGTAAATTCTTTTCCCGTTCTTAAAAAAGTTCTAATCGTCAGGATTTAATTTTTTGATGGTAGTTTTTTTCTCCCACTCCTGCCAATAAACCTTCTCTGTTTGCTCGACTAAAATCTTTTCCTGGAATTTTTCCTGAACAAGTTTTTGAGCTGCAGAGCCGATAGAGTTACATTTTACCCTATTCTTTAGTAATTTAATTAACGCCTCTGCCATTGCCTGGGTATCTTTTGGTTTAACTAAATAGCCTGTTTTCCCATCTTCTATTATTTCTGGTATGACGCCGACGCTTGTGCTGACAACAGGTTTGCCAGAAGCCATAAACTCAAGTGTAGCCCGGCTATTTGCCTCAGAGCCAATGGAAGCAATTACTCCAATGTTAATGATTGATAGCATTTCAGAAAGATTCACCCACTTATTTATAATAATTGTTTCTTCTCTAACGCCACAGTTTTCAGCCATGGTTAAAAGTTCCTCGGTAGAAAATTCCGCCTCATACCCAATGACCAAAAATTTTATTTTGCTGGCTAATTTCCAACTACTAACCTCTGCTTTTACCTTGCCCATCGCCTCAAAAAAGTAAGAATAACCCTTTACTGGATCAAATCGGGCAATAATCCCGATTACTACTGCATCACTTTCTATACCCAAACTTTCTTTAAGGGCTAAATTTGGCACATCTGATTTGATATTTTCCGTATCAATTCCACCATAGATAAGCAGATAATGGGATTCCTTACCTTTGAGATGTTTCAGACATTTCTCACGCATGAATTTAGAGGTAACAATCACCTTATCGGTTAAGGTATTGTGCAGGTATCTGTTTAATGGGTGTCCTTTTGGGGTCATAAAGGTGCCACGGGTGCGAATTAAGACAATGGGTCGTTTAGCCAATTTAGCGGCTAAGCAAGAGATAGCAAAACCGAAGGACTCATGCATATTTAGAATATCAATCTCCTTTTCTTCCAATAGCCGAATCATCCTTCTCAGGTCAGCAAAAAAATAAAATGGGTTATAGTGGTTTAGCCGCAAATTAGTAATTACTGTTAGACCTTCAGCCTCTGCTCGTTTAATCAAAAGGCTGTCTGGCAAAGTAACTATTATTACCTTATATCCTTTTGCCTTCAAGCCTTTTGATAGTCCTAAGGCATATTCGCTAATGGCATGCCACCAAGGGCTATTAACTACATGCAAGATATTTAATTTCTTTCTATTTATTTCACTATCTCCTTTAAACAAAAGTATTCAATAGTATCTTTCAACATAATTCTTACTTTCTATCCGATTTAATTTACTGGTTTAGAGTAGTATATATCATCTGGATATATTTGTCAATAAGAAAAAAGTTGACAAAGAAAAATATTTATTATATAATTGTTACTGTTCAGGTAGGCATGAAAAAACTTAAGAAATTTGCCCCAAAGGCACGAAGGCACAAAGATGCCCAAAGAAGATTTTAAACCCCTCTGAAGTTGAAGAAGAAAGAAAAGGATGGAATAAAACGGATAATTAGTGAACCTTAATGCCTTCGTGGCAGAATTTGTGGCAGAAATTATCCGGCAACTGACACCTGAACGGTTACATATAATTATAGTTACTCAGGGCCCAATAGCTATGGTAAAGATTAACCGTGAACTTTGAACCTAATAATTTGTAGTCATTGAGGTTTTTTTTAAAATGAACGAAATAAAAAACTTGATTATCCTTATTTTAATAGTCGGATTGGCGGGGTATGGATGCTCATCTAAAAAAGGAATGGAAGAAGGAAAACAGACCGCGACTCTCCCAGATATAACCTCACAGCAGGAAGATAAAGATATCCAGAAAGAACAAATCCTGAAACAAGTCCAGGACTATATTGAAAAAAAAGAGTATGAACAGGCTGTTTTAGAATTAAATAAGGCTATAGAATTGGATCCGGAAGATGCCAGCCTGTATTATACATTAGGGGATATTTATGAACAACTCGGTAAAGACAAGGAATCGGTAGAGGCATTTCTCAAGGCATTACAATTGGATAAGAAAAAGGAAATCGTATCTCAGGAAGATACCCAAGAAATAAGGAAACAAGGGAACAAGGAAATAGGGAATGGGAAAGAAGCAAGGAAGTAAGGAAGCAAAGGGGCAAGGAAGGAAAGAAGGACTGACTTCTTCTCTTCCTTCAACCTTCCTTCAGCCTTCAGCCTTCAGCCTTTCCCCCTATTGTCTAGCACCTATGCCTATTTCCTTACTTATATGTCTTATTTTACTTAGTAGCACTGATGTAACCTGGGCTAAAGAATCGTCAATTAGTTGGTCCTCACAAACCAATCTTATATTCGGCCACCCTCAATCTTACCATAATATTATTTTAGCGAACCTTGATTCAGATAGTAATCCTGAGATTGTTACGACCAGACATCTCGGCGGGATTGAAATATGGCAGCAGAATGCTCAAGGTAAATGGTCGGCTATCTCCCAAAGTGGACTTCCTCAAGATGGGGTTTATCAAGGATTAGTCACGGGTGATATAAATTCGGATGGGAATCAGGATATTATTGCCTCCCCGGCTAATCGTGGAATTAGTATTTGGCAAAAGGATAATGAGTTGAAATGGAAACATCTTCCAACCAATCTTCCCAATCTTGGTTCATACTTTGGACTTAGTGTCGCTGATTTAAATTCAGATGGTAATCAGGATATAGTTGCCGCATTCCAATCAGGAATAAAGGTTTGGTTTGGAGATGGAAGTGGTAAAAACTGGTTTCCGCAAAATCGGGGTTTGCCTGATTATAAATACTATTATCAGGTTGCCATTACTGATTTTAATTTAGACGGTAAACCGGATATAGTGGCTACAAATAACAATGGCAGTGGTGTGAAAGCCTGGGCTGGTGATGGTAGCGGCAAGTGGATTAATACCTCAAATGGGCTGGCTACTTTTGGAAATTATTATGGATTGGCCACTGCGGATTTTAATTTGGATGGTTATCCGGATATAGCCGCAGGCAGTAGTAAAGACGGGCTTTGTCTTTGGTTTGGGGATGGAAAGGGAAATTGGAAAACGGTAAATAAAGGGCTTCCCCAGACAGGGTCTTTTTTTAGTCTTACGGCTTATGATTTCAACTTAGATGGTAAGCCGGACATAGCCGCAGGAAGCGATGCAGGCATTAAAGTTTGGTTGGGCAATAGTCATGGTAAATGGGAACTTGCTTCCTGGGGACTTCCAACTGAAAATTTTTATTATGGGCTTGCCGTTGGGGATATTAACTTAGATGGCCGACCTGATGTCCTTGGAGCACATTCTACCGGCATTCAAATTTGCCTTGGGAAACAGGCCCCGGTAACCTTACTTGGCTGGATGGGACAGGTTGGCTATACCACCGATGGGCTCCAACCTGAACACGGTACATCAGGCACGAGTTTCACCTATAAAATAAATTATGTCAATGCAGAAAATCTCCCACCTGAAAAAGGCTATCCCCAGGTTAAAATTTATAAAGGAAACGCCTTGATAGGAACCTGGACGATGCTTGAGATTCAAAAAGAAGATACTACCTTTGCGGATGGGAAGTTTTACTACTTTGCCTTCTGCTTAAAGGATGAAGGGAATGACTATACCTATCAATTTGAGGCAGAGGATACAAAAGGAAATCGAGCTATCGGCACTCCAATCTATCCCCAACCGGGTCCAACAGTAACAATAAAACCTATTCATCCACATATCTGGGCACAGAAGACTGTGTTTTCTACCTCACAGGAGCATTATGGGGTAGCCATAGCTGATTTTAATTTAGATGGTTTAGTCGATATGATTGCCGCTACCCCTAAAGGGGTGAAGGCATGGAGACAAATTAAAAATGGCTGGCAGTTGGCAGCGTATGGTCTTGAGGAGAATAAATTTTATTATGGGGTAGCCCTGGTTGATTTTAATTTAGATGGAAAATTAGATATAGTGGCTACCGGACTTAAGGGAATAGATGCCTGGTTAGGTGATGGGGAAGGTAGATGGAGTTTTGCCTCTAATGGATTATCTATAACCGGATTTTTTTATGGGGTAATTTGTGGTGATTTTAATGCCGATGGTTACCCGGATATAGTTGCCGGCACAAACGATAATAAAGGCGTCTATGCCTGGTCAGGGGATGGAAAAGGAAATTGGCAAGCATCATCTACCGGACTTCCCACAACCGAACATCTTTGTAGTGTGGCCCTGGTTGACTTTAACTCCGACGGAAATCTAGATATTGTTGCCGGCGACTACACCGGAATTATGTTTTTATTACACGAAAACACGGTTAAATTCAATGCCTATTCAAAAGACTTACCTCTTGGCACTAACTTTCAATTAGCCGGCAGACCTGATATTGTCTTTGGTAGATTTGATGGGATTACCAAAGGATTTGCTGGTGATGGAGGTGGCAATTGGACATATACCTTTACCAACTTTTCGCTTGGGGATGGGATGGAAATTGAGTAGGGTATAACCCTGGCAGAAACTTCCCAGGTTTTGTAATGCTCAAAGGAGTTTTTGAGGGGAAAAACCCTTTGAAAGTGGTTTAAAACCACACAGGTTTTTCCCCTCAAACTCCCCTTTTCCTAAACTTTTTAACCACAAGAGTATAAAATTTTATTTACCCATTTATAAGAAAT
>SBAY01000181.1 GCA_005239945.1 Nitrospira sp. | reverse complement strand
TATGTCAAATCGTTGATGTCTGTAACTTCTTGCAACTAAAGGAGTTAGGCGTTGCGAAATTTATGATTTAACAATACTTTTTTTCTTTGACTCCTCCCCCCTATGCCTGCTCTTTTAATGTCTTGTAGTCTGTCTGTAGCCCCTCTAACAGGCTTTAAATGGCAAGATTATCATAAAACTTCCATTAAGATTATTGTAACAAATATCAAATTTTTTGATGATTTTTTGACAAATCCCGCATCTATCCTTATATCGGATTTTCAAAGAAATTCTGAAAAAAATTGACTTCTGCCATATTTTATGATATGATTTGTATGTCGTGGAAAAACTAAAAAGGCTTAAACGGATAATTAAAGGTGAAGTGCTGTTTGATGAGTTAACCCGGACACTCTACTCTACAGGCGCCTCTATTTATAAAATCAAACCTGCGGCTGTAGTTATTCCAAGGGATAAAGAGGATGTGGTAAAACTCATCGAATATGCTCAAAAAGAAGGTCTACCGGTAATCCCCCGTGGTGCTTGTTCAAGCCTCACCGGAGCGGCAATAGGTTCGGGAATAGTAATTGATTTTACTAAATATATGAACCAGGTTCTTCAGGTTAATGAGGATTTTGTTGATGTCCAACCCGGGATAGTTTATGCTGGATTAAATAAGAAATTAGCCGTCCTGAACAGGTTTTTTCCCCCTGACCCATCCAGTGGTAATTTTTGCACTATTGGCGGGATGATTGGTTGTAATGCCGGAGGCGCCCACTCGGTTAAATATAAGGCTACTCACGAATATGTAGAATCACTTGAAGTAGTCTTAGCCTCTGGAGAGTTGATAAATATTGAAAGGTCTTCCTCACCACAGACAACCACAGGTAAGCTCGCGGATAAAATCTTTACCCTGGTATCCAAAAATGAACTCCTCATCGAAGAACGAACACCAAAGGTAAAAAGGAATGCCTGTGGATATGACCTTGATATTATAAAGGATGGGAAGGTAAATCTCCCGAAATTATTGGTTGGTTCAGAAGGGACACTGGCTATTATTACTGAGGCAAGACTCAGGTTGAATAAGCCGCTAAAACATAAAGTGGTCGCCTTATTAAATATCGGTTCTTTAGAAAAGGTTGGTGAGGCAGTAGAACGATTATTAGAATTCGAGCCGTCTGCCATTGAATTAATGGATGAGTTTTTTATTAACTTAGTTAAAGACTTTGAGCCGTCTCTGAAAACTATCCTTCCGGAATTATCTCAGGCCCTGTTATTGGTAGAATTAGAAGGTGAAGATGAGAATGAGATAAGACAGCAGGCTGAAAACCTCAAATCTGTGACCGAACATATTCAGGTTGCCTATGATTTGGTTGACCAGGAACGATTATGGAAGATACGCAAATCCGCCGTGCCGATTATAAATAGGGTAATTGGGATAAAAAGGCCTATTCCATTTATTGAAGATACCATCGTCCCCATCCACAAATCAGGGGAGTATATCAATCGATTACATCAAATCTTTGCCGATAATCAAGTTGAGGCGTGCATTTATGGGCATGCCGGTGATGGAAATTTGCATATCCGTCCCAGGTTAGACCTGAAAAATAATAAAGATATTCACAAGATGAAGGTAATTGCCGATGAGGTTTATTCATTAGTGATTTCATTTCAAGGCTCAATGACTGCCGAACATGGCGATGGGTTTCTTAGAACACCATATTTATCAAGGCAGTATGGTCCACTAACCTCTTTATTCAAGGAAGTAAAAAATATATTCGACCCGCAAAATATCCTCAATCCTGGTAAGATTATAGACATCGAAGAAAGTTTTGTGCATGATTTAATCTATAATTGGGATTTTAGCTATGCCAAAACATCCTCTAATTTCGATAAGGAGAATTTAAGAAAAGAGGTCGAGAAATGCCATAGTTGTGGCCAGTGTAGAAATATCTGTCCGGTAGTTAAGAAGACATTGGAGGAGGCTAATTCACCTCGGGCTAAGGCGACTATACTTCGGGCAATCATTGCTGGGGATTTAGAGAGCAATCATTTTCTAACGAAGAGATTTAAGGAAATATTTGATTTATGCCTTAATTGTAGATTGTGTGTGATGCAATGTCCTACGCAGGTGGATATCCCACAACTTGTCATCGAGGCAAAAAACCATTATATTTCCAAAATGGGACAAATAGTGCCTGAACAAATCATTCAAAATCCACGACTGCTCAGCCATATTTCATCAGTCCTGCCACATTTTACCAATCTTTTCAATCAATCTAAATTTGGCAAAACTATTTTAGAGGCTACCCTTGGTCTATCGGCAAAAAGGAATCTACCGCAAATATCCCCTAAACCATTAACTACCTACAAACCGTTGAGTTCCCCAAAGAAGATTCAACCTTTAACCTTCAGCCTTCAGCCTTCAGCCTTCAACCTTAAGATAGCCTATTTTCATGGCTGCTTTGCCAACTTTTATTCAGTAGAAGATGAAGGAGCGATGGTGATAAAAATCCTGGAACGCAATGGGATAGAGGTTATCCTGCCAGGGCAAAGATGTTGTGGAGCACCTAAAATTGCCGGAGGGAATATTGATGCCGCCTACGAAGATATAAGGTATAATATCAAATCCCTCTCCCAGACGATTTACGCTGGCTACCATGTAGTAACAAGCTGTCCTACCTGTGGTCTTATGCTTAAAAAGGATTATCCCTGTCTTATGGATAGCGAGACGACTAATTTAATTGCCCAAAACACCTCTGATATTCATCAATTTCTCTGGGGGTTATTTACCACAGGAAGATTAGATACGGATTTTAAACCGTTACCAGGCAAGCCTGTAAATAAACGGTTCATCTATCACCAACCCTGCCATTTGACCGCCATGGGGGAAGATACCCCGATAGTCCAATTACTAAAATTAATTCCCAATATCAGTCTGTTGGAACTCGAGGATAGTTGTTGTGGGCTGGGTGGAATATTTGGTTTGAAGAAGGAAAGGTTTGAGTTGTCAATGCAAATTGGCGAAAATCTTTTTCAACAGATAAAGGACATCAACCCAGATGGAGTAGTTACTCCTTGTGCCGGCTGTAAAATGCAGATTGAACAAGCAACTAACCTAAATGTCTATCACCCAATTAAATTAATTGACATAATAACGATTATTTAGTATAATTATTTATAAGGAAAATAGACTTCTGCAAAATGGAAAAAGGGTTCAAGGGGTCGAGGATTCAAGGGGGTAAGGGTAAGAGAATTCAAGAAAGAAATCCTTTATTTTCCCTTGACC
>SBAY01000287.1 GCA_005239945.1 Nitrospira sp. | reverse complement strand
GATTTACCTATTAAGAAGATTTATATATAGTGTAGTGTCTAAAATTCTGTAGAGCCTTGATATTCCTACATCTATTTTTTAAAAGTGCGAAACTTGGGCAAAGGGAAATCACCCACCCCACCAAGACCACTCCTGAAATCTCCAGAATTGATTGAACCTGTCGATGGACTGGTTACAGGTATCCTGACTTCAACAACCTTCCGGTGGAAATCTATACCAGAGGCGGTAGGCTATCACTTTGAACTATCCAATAATAATGCCTCTGGTGTGAATGAAATGTTATGCAAAATAGATGATGGTAAGTGGACGAGATACACTGGGGCATTTTCGATTTATGAGACAGGTACCCATCGGATTAGATTCCAGGCAACAGACACTGTTGGCAATCAATCGAAGGAAGAAATAATTGATGTCATTGTGAATAATATCCAACCGTAAGCATTCAGCCGTCAGCGGTCAGAAATTAGCTCTCGGCAGTCATGTAGGAAGTTTCATTTTTGCTAACCGTTCAACCAGTTAGATACTTTACAAGGTAAATCACTGTAACCAGGTGATGTAAACTTTTGACTAATAACTGCTATATTTATCGAAGGAATAAGGAATTATAAAATAATTGGCCCAACCAGTAAAAATTTTTATAGACAAATTTCAAAATATGGTGTATACTTAGATAGACAGATATTAGTCTTCAATTCAGACATTAGACTTCAGACTTTAGACATCAGACTTAAGTCGTAAACATTCAGTGTTCAGCGGTCAGGTGGAGAAAAAGATAATGGATGAACACCTGTCTCATCCAAAAACTGAAAGATTAAACTTCTGGCTAACCGCTTAAGACTTAAGTCTTTAGTCTATGGTCTAATGTCTGAATTGAAGTAAGATATAAATAATTTATTTTTCAGAAGGGAGTTGAAGAAGATATGCCGGCAAAGGTAGATATTCGAGGGGATGAGTCCCTGGATAATGCTTTAAGAAGATTTAAGCGTTCTTGCCAACAAGCAGGTGTAATTACGGAAATGAAGAAACGTGAGCATTATGAAAAACCAAGTGAAAAAAGAAGAAGAATTATCGCTCGCAGGAAAAAAAAGATTTGAGTTGAGGCTTTTGTTTATGAGGAGTTGCAAGTGGGAAGTAGTATTATTATGGGTATTAGTATTAAGCCAATTAGGAATTAAAGGGGTTTCTGCGACAAGTAATCCCTGGCCTATGTTTCAACATGATTCACAACGGTCAGGGGAAACTACCTGTAGCGGAATAACACATCCTTTTCTTGAATGGAGTTATTTTGCTAATAGCTATATCTTCGCTTCCTCTGTCATAGACCGTTACGGAAAAATCTATCTCGTAACAGAAGATGGCAATTTACACATTATTTCCTTGTCAGGACAAAAGGAAAAGATTATATCTATTGGGGTTAAAATCGATTCAACACCTGCTATTTCAAAGGATGGTTATATCTATGTAAGTATAAGTGATGGACATGTGCTATGTTTTAACTCAGAGGGGAAAAGTCAATGGATATATTCTACTAAAAATAGAATTAAAACATCTTCGGTTGCCCTGGGTGATGATGGAACAATATTTATCGGAACAGAAGATGGGATACTTCATGCCATAAATAAAGATGGAAAACCCAAATGGCAATACAAGGCAGGAAGTAATATTCAATCCTCACCTGCTATCAGCCGTGAAGGTATAATCTATATTGGCTGTGCAGATGGTAGCCTCCATGCGATAAATTCGGATGGAAGTTTTAAATTCAAAAAGGATGTTAACAAATCTACCTTTTCATCACCTGCCATCGATTCACAAGGAAATGTTTATATTGGCTCTGCAAATAAAATTTTATCAGTGATAACTAAAGATGAAGAGATTCATTCTATCCCGATTAAGGCTCAAATCTATTCTTCCCCTGCCGTAGCAAAGGATGGTTCTGTCTATATTGGTACTGCTGATGGGCTTGTTGGAATTACTAAAAAAGGTATCTGGTGTGCAAAAACAGGTAAGATTTTTAATTGTGCACCGGCTATTAGTTCAGATGGTATAATTTATGCTGCCTCTTTTGACGGTAGGATTCATGCTGTTGACCAGGAAGGAAAAATAATTTGGAGTTACGAAATTGGTTTTGGACCTACCTCGCTTGCTATCGACCAGAATGGAACTATTTATGTTGGTTCCCGAGACAGAAATTTGTATGCTATTGGTGCAGGGATTACATTCGAAGAACCTGAAGTACCCAAAATAGTAAAAAAAGTGGTCAAGAAGGTAGAAGAAGCAAAAAAAGAGGTAAAGGAAGTAATACCTGTTGCCCCGCCACCAGGTGTACCGGCAAAACCACCTGTAAAAGAAGAGATTCTGGCTTCACATAGACCTGTTACACCACCAAAACCACCCGTGAAGGAAGAGGTTGTGACTCCATCTACACCTATTACACCACCAAAACCGCCTGTGAAGGAAGAGGTTGTCATTCCACCTACACCTATTACACCACCCAAACCACCTGTGAAGAAAGAGGTTGTGACTCCACCTACACCCGTTACACCACCAAAACCACCCGTGAAGGAAGAAGTTGTGACTCCACCTCCACCCGTTATACCACCAAAACCGCCTGTGAAGAAAGAGGTTGTGACTCCACCTACACCCGTTACACCACCAAAACCGCCTGTGGCAGAAAAGGTTGTGGCAGTTCCTGAACCTTTATTACTAAAATCACCAACTAATTTACAGGGTGTCCCCATTTCACAGAACGAGATAAAACTTTCCTGGAATGATAACTCAGATAATGAACAAGGATTCAAATTAGAACGAGCCTTACCATTACAAAAATATATTCAGATAAAACTATTACCTGCTAATACCACTTCGTATATTGACAGAGGACTTACAAAGGATACGCGTTATTCCTATCGGATAAAGGCATACAATTTAAACTTCAAATTAGCGGATTCTGATTATTCAGATGAGGTTTCGGTTCGAACATTAGATGTCTTACCGGCACCACCTAACAACCTGACCGGGGTATCGAATCTAAGTACACAAATAAAACTTACCTGGTGGGATAATTCAGATAACGAGATAGGATTTAAACTTGAAAGAAAACTAAAAAGTGAATTAGCCTACACTCAAATAGCTATTTTAAATCAAAATATCACCTCTTATCAGGATTTTGATTTGACGCCCCAGACAACCTATTGTTATCGTGTCAGGGCATATAATCGCACCGGTAACTCTGAACCTTCGAACATCTTGACAATCAATACCGTCCCTGTAATACCATTTTTACCGACAAATTTAACAGCAAAAACTATTTCTTTTAATCAGATAAATTTATCCTGGGATGATAATTCTAATAGTGAATCAGGATTTAGGATTGAGCGAAGGACTGAAAAAGAAGATTTCATTGAAATAATCACCATTCCTGCGAATATTACCACTTATGAGGATAAAACCCTGGCACCTAATACAACTTATTATTATCGGATAAGGGCATTTAACCAGGGAGGCAATTCAGGTTATTCAAACGAGCAAAAGGTGGTAACAAAGGATACTATTCCTTCACCGGCTTCTAACTTTGCGGCAAAACCTATCTCTCCCACACAAATAAACCTTTCCTGGCAAGATAATTCGAATAATGAACAAGGATTCAAGATTGAACGAAAGGAGAAAATAACAGCTTATACTCAAATTGCCATTGTCTCATCTAATACCACTACTTACCAGGACAAGAATCTGCTTCCTGATACTGCTTATTACTATCGCCTGAAGACATATAATTCCCTCGGGGAATCGGATTATTTCAACGAGGTAAGATGTAAAACTATGCCGGCAGAGCCGGTAGTAGAGGTAGAACCCATTACACCGGTTTTACCGGCTAAACAAGAGGTACCATCTGTTTCTATTGCACCGGTTGTTCCGACTCCACCGGTATCACCTGTTCTTCCATCTGTACCATCTATGCCTGCAACGCTAACTATTTCGCCTGTGCCGGTTTTACCACCTGAACCCTCACCTAAAATTCAACCAGAGCAACTGGTAGGTGAATCACCCAAACTTTTATGGACATACGCTACTAACGGCAGAATTTCTAATTCTAATCCAGTAATCGATGCCCACGGGAAAATTTATATAGGTTCAGAGGATGGTTCTCTTTATTGTTTATCATCTAAAGGTGAATTGCTCTGGAGTTATGCCACTAAAGGAGGAATAAATACCACTCCGGCAATTGGTCAGGCAGATGCATCTGGTAACAGTGAAATCTATATTGTCTCTAACGATAAAAATTTATATGCCCTACAGCCGAATGGTGCTTTAAAATGGAAATATCCACTTAAATTTTCGGTGAAGGCATCGGTAGTTATTACATCTAACTTTGCTATTCATGTATTTACCCAGAATGGAAATATATATTCCCTCCATCCAGATGGAAGGTTACTAAGTTTAAGTTATCTTGGAGGAGGAATGATTACCCTGACACCGGTAACTGACAATAAAGGAAATATTTACATAGGGGCATCTGGACCGGATGGGGGGATATTCTGTCTTGATTCAAAAGGTGCTCTTAAGTGGAAATATACTGAGGCAGGTGAGGCAACTACCTCCCCTGCAGTCGATGCAATTGGAAATGTCTATGTCGGATTGAATAACGCCCTTTGCTGCTTTAATCATGATGGAGTTTTGCGATGGACGATTAAACCTAAGAAAATGGGGTGGACAAAATTCTCACCAGTGATAGGAACGAATGGTGTGATTTATTATAATTTATGTTGGAGCTCTCTTGAAGGCAATTTAATCGCTGTCAGTCAAGATGGTGCTATCCTCTGGGAGTATCCTGTTGGTTGGAGTCCCTGCTCACCTAAAATCGATTCGGCAGGAAATATATATGCTATCTCAAATGATTACAACCTAAGTTGTATTTTACCTAATGGAAAATTAAAATGGAATTGGACATTCGATTCTATGCTCACTACCTCTCCTGATATAGCTAAAGATGAAACTATTTATGTTGGAGCTTCGAATGGACAATTATATGCCCTCGGTAAAGGGGCCGAATTCCCAATTGCTCCAGGTAATTTAACGCTCAAGACAGTCTCTCCCTCTCAAATAAATATTACCTGGGTTGATAACTCAAAGGATGAATCAGGATTTATTGTTGAGCGAGGTATTACCGAAGAGGTTTATAGTGAATTAGCCGTCCTGCCATTTAATACTAATAGTTATCAAGATGAAAATATCCTTCCACTGACAACTTATTATTATCGGGTAAAGGCATTTAATTCCAATGGCAGCTCGGATTATTCCAATTCCGTTTATACTAAGACACTTGATTTACCACCATCATTGCCTACTTTAATTTCTATCGTACCTTTAAAGGGAGGAAGTGGTTTAAAATTAAACTGGCAAAACCCAAAGGAAAAAACCTTTTCTCATATTGCCATTTATCGCTCGATTATTAAGGATAAATTAGGCACCCTTATTGCCGATGGGGTCAAGACAACTACCTATCTTGATACGGAGTTAGTCAATAAATTATCTTACTTTTACACCTTTGTAGCCGTGGATATTTATGGTAATAAGTCGCTACCTTCCATGCAATATATTGGTGTGCCTACGGATAATATTGCACCAGAGATAAGAAAAAATACCCCTGTGGGTGAGAAAACTTCTACCGAGGTGCCAATTATTATCATTTTTAGTGAAGAGATGGATAAAGAATCACTAAAAGAGGCTTTCTCTATCACACCCCTGGTTACAGGAACATTTACCTGGCAAGGGAATAAACTTATCTGGCGACCTATCTCTGATTTGTCTGGAAACACAAAATATACCGTCAGGATTTCCACAAAGGCTAACGATTTAGAAGGCAATCATTTACAAAAGCCATTCACTTGGCAATTTACCACAGTTAATCCTTCACCAATAATCTGGTCCTATACACCGCTTGATTTATCACCCAAAATAGATGAAGGAGATTCATTAACCTTTGAAGTATGTGCCGCAGACCCTGATAATGAGGAATTAAAATATAGTTGGAAATTGAATGGAATCGAAGAAGATACAAGTGATTCATGGAGATATACAGCCGGTCATACGGATGCAGGCACTAAAACAATAACTTTAAAGGTATCCGATGGGACATCGGTCGTTATTAAAAATTGGGTTTTAACCGTTATGGAAAAAAATGTGCCTCCAAAACTTTCGGTCATAGAAAATACAACCATAAACATAAATGAACTTTTACAATTCAATATTTCTGCTGATGATGAAGATAATGACCGGTTGACCTACACCGTCTCGGATTTACCCGAGGGAGCTGTTTTTTCATTGGATACAAAGATATTCAGTTGGCGCCCTACCCAAAAACAAGGCGGTAATTACGAAATAAGTTTCAAGGTAAGTGACAACAAGGGTGGAGAGGATATAAAGAAGGTTAAAATCCAGGTTAATCTCCCACCAACAATAGAGTAAGGGGTTATAGTTCATCGGAGACCCAAACTTGTTTGGGAAATATCCTCAACAAGTTAAGGCTTCCAGGAGCATGAACGGATGCCCGAACTTGTTCGGGAGGAGATGTTCTCAAACTCATTGAGACTTCCAGAGCCTTTGTGCGGAAAACTTCGGATGAGAACTTCACTAAAAATTCCTTCTTTGAACATTAGAGATTCCGCATCAATTTTAATCCTGCCCTGGCATAGCGGCAAAATTCTTTTGGAGATTTAATGTTTAACAGGCGTTTAAGAATAAATTTTGGTCTAACATAAAAACTTTTGTAGGCATAATTCAACAAATCAACCAATTCATCGTAAATCAGATTTTCATTAAAGATTTGGGGTTTAAAATCCTTAGTTGGGTTTTTAGCAAATTTCAGCCAGAAATCCTCCTTAAAGAACTTTTTCTCCAGTCCTAATCGGTAAAGGTCGGTCTGTGGATATGGGGTAGTGATGGAGAATTGGACAAAATCAGGATTTAGTTTTTGGGCGAAGCGGATGGTCTCCAAAATCTCCTGGCGAGTCTCACCGGGTGAACCAATCATAAAATCCGCATAGGTAATAAGTCCAACGGTTTTAGTTAGTTTAAATACCTCAATTATCTGTTGCCTGGTTATTCCTTTTCGTAATACCTCTAAAATTCTATCCGTGCCTGCCTCAACCCCATAAGAGATTCTGGAACAACCTGCCTGTTTCAAACTTCGAAGCATTTCACGGTCAACGGTATTTATCCTTGCCCGAATTTCCCAAACAAGATGCAATTTCCTTTTAATTATCTCATCACAAATACCCATGGCAAAATCTTTTTTAGCCGTGAATAGGTCATCAAAGAAAAATATTTCTTTAATCCCTAAATTCATGATTTCTTGTAGTTCGTCCACGACATTTCCGGGACTACGAAACCTGAATTTCTTCCCAAAGGCATGGTAGCAAAACAAGCAATTATAAGGACAACCTCTGGAGGTAAAAATCGTCGTCATCTTTTCTTTTTGCCCATGAATGGAATAGTATCTATCTAAAGATAATAATTCCCGTGCTGGAAATGGGATTTCATCCAGGTTTTGAATATATTCACGCGGTTGATTGATAATTATTCTCCCATCATTCTTAAAGCCAAGCCCTTCGATTTCACCCAATGGTTTTCCATCAGCCAGGTGCTTAACCAACTCACAAAAGGTAATCTCCCCTTCCCCAATAACAACCACATCTACATCCTTTTGTGCCAATGTTTCCTCGGAATAAATGCTTAAATGAGGCCCACCCAGAACCACATGGATATTTTTATTAACCTCCTTAACTACCTTAGCTATGTTCAAGACATCAATCAAGGTAAAAGTAGTGGTGGTAATACCGACTATATCAGGGGATTTCTGCCGAATTTGACGCTCGATTTCCTCCAACTCTAATTTTTCAGCCAGGGCATCAATAATCTCTACCTTAAAACTGGTCTGTTTTTGCAGGTAGCCGGCCACCAACGCCAATCCAAGCGGTGGATAGAATCCTGCTTCTTCCTCTACATATTTGGGCAGGCAGGTAGTAATCATATTCTTTTGAGATGGGTTAATCAGTAATACTTTCATTTCTTTTTCCCATGGTTTAAGTATAGCATAAAAAGGAAAAAATGTCTATATAGAATATTGGGGTCAGACCTTGATTATAGAATTCACTTGACAAGATAGAGTCAATCATGTTATTATAGGAGATATTATGGCAAGACCGTGGAGAATACAATATG
>SBAY01000277.1 GCA_005239945.1 Nitrospira sp. | reverse complement strand
GAGAGGGGTTTAAGGGGAGAGAAACACTTTTTTCAAAAAGGGTTTCTCTCCCCTTAAAAAACACCTCTCTTTAAACCACTACTAATGTTGTAATTAGGACTAATGATGCCCATTTACTTCATTTACTTTTTATTCTTGACTTCTACTGGAAATTATGATAATATACTTGTAACAATGAGACAAATCAAGGTTATTTTTGAGTTAATTAAATTTCAACATACCATTTTTGCCTTACCTTTTGCCTTAATTTCAATGTTAATCTGCACACATGGATTACCTCAGTTTAGGGTTATATTCTGGATTTTAGTGGCCATGGTGACTGCAAGAAGTAGTGCCATGGCATTTAACCGTGTGATTGATTTAAGGTTTGATGCCCTTAATCCGAGAACGCAAAACCGACCTCTTGTTTTGGGGAAGATTTCGATTAAATCCGTCTGGATTTTTATGATAACTACAGCCATAATCTTTATTATTTCCGCCTATATGCTCAATAACCTTGCCTTTTATCTATCCCCTGTGGCACTGGCTATCTTTTATTTTTATTCCTTTACTAAACGCTTTACCTGGCTAACCCACATTTTTTTAGGCTTATCCCTGGCTATAGCACCTATTGGTGTTTGGATTGCTATAAACTCACAAATTGCCATTTTACCGCTTATTCTTGGCTCCACCGTTCTCTTTTGGGTAGCGGGGTTTGATATTATTTACGCCACGCTTGACTTTGAGTTTGATAAAACCTATGGACTTCATTCAATGGTAGTTAAATTTGGCATTCCCAAGGCATTATTTATTTCACGAGTGATGCATCTTTTTATGGTTGTCTTACTTTTATGGTTTGGGAGCTTAGCTCAACTTGGACCTTTCTATTTTAGCGGCGTTTTTATTGTCGCCTTAATGTTAATCTATGAACATTCACTGATTAGACCTTCTGATTTAAGCAGGGTGAATATTGCCTTTTTTAATATAAATGGGTTGGTGAGTATCCTTTTGTTTATCATGACTTGTCTGGATATATTCTGGGTTAAGGGTTGAGGGGTCAGGGTGGATGGTGAGAAAAAATACCCTAACCCTTTTTTTAGAGGTGGACTAAACAGATTAACAAAATGTGATTTTCGGGTAATCAGGTAATCAAATTATCGGTAAAGAAAAAGTATTTATTGGTTGTTACCGATTACCAAGTGCTATACTTTTAACTTTTTACAGAAAATTTATGAAGCAATGGAGTATAGAATGATGGAAGGTTTATTGTCTGAGATTTATGAAAAGGTTAAGGTAGGAGAAAGAATAAGCAGAGAGGAGGGGATTAAACTATTTCATTCAAATGACTTACTCACCATAGCTGAAATAGCAAATTTAGTTCGTCAGCGATTGAATGGAAATAATGTCTATTACATCATCAATTTGCATATCAATTATACCAATGTTTGTCAGAACAAATGCAGTTTTTGTGCGTATAGTCGGGATGAAGGAGCAAATGGGGCGTTTACCTTGACCATAGACCAGATTATGGAAAAGGCAGCTGGTTGTCGGCAGATGGGTGTTAGAGAAATTCACATCGTCGGTGGGTTGAATCCAAAACTTCCGTTTGAATACTACCTTGAGATGTTGAAGCGGTTGCATTTAGCCTTTCCAGAGATTTGTCTACAGGCGTTTACTGCGGTTGAAATTTACCACATCGCCCAAACGGCTAATTTAGGTATCGAAGAAGTGCTAACACAATTAAAAGAGGTAGGGCTATCCTCAATTCCGGGAGGGGGAGCAGAGGTTTTTTCGTCGAGGGTCCGCAATCAGATATGTCCGAAGAAAATCGATGGCAGGACCTGGCTCAAGGTAATGGAAACCGCTCATAACCTCAGGATTAAAAGTAATGCCACAATGTTATATGGACACATAGAGACGATTGAAGAACGGGTGGACCATCTTTTAGCCTTGCGAGAGTTACAGGATAAAACTAAGGGATTCAAATCCTTTATCCCTTTGCCTTATCATCCGACGAATACCGAGTTAGGGGGTGAAGGAACTACTGGCTACGAGGACCTGAAAACACTGGCTATTTCCCGTATCCTGCTTGATAACTTTGCGCATATCAAGGCATTCTGGATTATGTTAGGCATAAAATTAGCCCAGATATCTTTGAGTTTTGGGGTGGATGACCTGGATGGAACGGTATTTGAAGAAAAAATAGCCCATTCTGCCGGGGCACAAACCCCACAGGCATTAACCGTCCAACAGATAAAGCGACTTATTATCGAAACAGGTCGGCTACCGGTAGAGCGAGATACATTGTATAATTTATACTAAGAGTAAGCGGATTTAGCGGATTAATCGGATAGTAAAGATAAAAAAATCCGCTTAATCTGCTTAATCCGATTACAAAAGATTTAGAAGGAAGGAAAAATGGATAATATCCAAAACCAAAAAACAAAGGCAGTTGCTTTGAAATATGAGCCCGCTAAAGCTCAATCTCCTAAAATAGTAGCCAAAGGGGTTGGGGAATTAGCCGAGCGAATTATCCAGGTGGCCAAAGAACATAATGTCTCTATTCATGAAGACCCAAATTTGGCTGAGGTGTTGACTAAATTAGAATTGAATACCGAAATTCCACCTGATCTGTATCAGGCAGTAGCAGAGATTTTAGTTTTTGTTTATAATCTAAATAAGAGGTTTGCTTCCTTAAAGGGCATATCTCGTTAAAATGAGGAGGGAAAAATGAACGAAATAAACATTCGTCAGGCTAAAATTAAAGATATGGTAACTATCCAACAACTTATTAATGCCTATGCACAGGAAGGTAAGTTATTACCTCGGTCTTTGAGTGAATTATATGAAAGCTTGAGGGATTTCTTTCTGGCAGAGATAGATGGTCAAATAATTGGCAGTTGTGCCTTACATATTGTCTGGGAAGATTTAGCTGAGATAAGGTCATTAGCGGTAGCTAAGGATATGATTAAACAAGGGGTCGGTACAAAATTGCTTAAGGCGGCGATTAACTCGGCAAAAGAATTGGAGATAAATAAACTCTTTGTCTTAACTTATAACCCGGGGTTTTTTAAGACATTTGGATTCGAATTGGTAGACAAATCTACTCTACCTCATAAAATCTGGGGAGAATGTATTAAATGTATCCATTTCCCTCATTGTGATGAAGAGGCACTTGTTTATGATGTAACGGCAGAATGATTTTGGATTTTGGATTGCGGATTGAAGAAATCCAAAATCGAAAATCGAAAATCCAAAATTCTAAAAAAAAGGCGTAAAATGAACCCCATAGATATCTTCTTTCTAATCGTTATCCTTATTAGTATGACCATTAGTCTGTTCAGGGGGATGGTTAAAGAGATATTCTCTATCTTGTCAATAGTTGGAGGAATCATTATGGCTAAACTCCTTTACTCTAAAATAGCCATATTTTTATTCCACTCCTCTGCCTGGTCAAATATTATTGCCTTTATCATTGTTTTTTTAGTTGTTGCTACCTTGATAAATTTGATAGGTCTTTTTCTTCAAAAGACATTGAAAAAATTAGCCTTAAGCTGGTTAGACAGGGTAGGTGGGGTAGCTTTTGGTTTCATAAGAGGCGTGCTCATAGTTATTATTATCGCCATCATTTTGGTTAAATTTCCGATTATGGGTAATAAATTAATTGCCTCTTCGCAAATAGTTCCACACTTATCCTGGCTGGTTAAGATTTTATTAGCCTTCCTGCCACATGAGTTTTCCTCTATTGTCAATGAATTAATCTATCTATCGTAAAAGGTAGAGGTAGAGGTAAAGGTAAAGGTATAAGTGACAATAACACTCTACCTTTACCTTACTTTAGATTAGGGAAAAAGCCTATCTTGATATTTCTGGCGATATAATCCTCTGCCTCTTCTAATCCATAGATAAATTTTAATGGGGCACGATGGTTAAAGATTACATATCCTTCATAACTAAGTGTAAGAATAAAAACTATAGTAATTACGGATAATATTACTCTTTTTAACAGGGTATATTTGAGATTGTAAATAAGGTGCGCAAGAAGAATTGCCGACAACATAAAGACAGGCAAAAGTTCAATTTTGCTATAAAACCCGATTAGAAATTGAATAACAATGTAACTAAAGAGATATTTGGTCATCAGTGTCTCTTTCAGGATAAAAATAACAAGTGGTAAACACAAAAGGTAAATTGGTGAAAAGACAGGATTCTTTATTTGACTAAATGTTCTGCAATTACAAAGAGCCAAAACATACCAGGGTAGAATAATAAGGAGAAACAACCCTCCCAAACCTATATATGTGAAAACCCGTTTTGGTAAAGGCTTGCCTTTATTGACAAATAGACAATGATAGAAAATAATAGGTATAATCCCAATTAAATAATAGAATGCCTGATAACTATTTACTAAGGCAAACCCCAGACAAAATGCTTGAAGCACAAACCAGGATATTTTATTAGAGGTTATCCAACATAACAAGGAATAAATCATTAATAATTCGTAAAATGTAAGTCCTAATTCATCCCTGGCTGTCCCTGATAAAAAAATAACCAAACTGCTGATATAAAATATACAAATTGCCAGAAGTCCACTTTCAGAATTAAAGTGCCTTTTGATTAAAGCAAACATACCCAGAATGGTTAAAATACCAAAATAAAAATGAAGTAACTTACAGAACATCTCATTTCCTGACAAAACCATTTCTATTGAAAAAGGGAGGGAAAGGGATATTAATTCATTTTTCTCAAAGGTAATGGGAGATATGGCTAGACTAAGGGTAAAAAACACGGTTACGGCTAATAAATACCATAAGGTAATATTAAATAGGGTGAATTTTAACCCTAAAACAAATTTTATCCTGGATAGGAAAATCCTGACTATTAAAAGTAATTCTCTAATAAAGAGTAAAAATACAATAAGCATCGGTATCCAATTATATTTCCAATATGAAAATATACTCATCATCTCATACATATACGCACCAATCATCCATCCTATTCCACTGGCAAAGACAAATTCCTCTAAGAGAAAGTAAAATTTGAATCTAAACAGGCGAAATATCATTCTTCCTAAGGCATAATTGAATAAAGCCAGGAAAAAGAAATAATATAATTTATCAAAAGGGAGATTTTTGCTTAAAAATAAGGCCAGATAAGAATAATGCACCTTAAAATAAGGATATAAAACGATACCTACCCATAATATAAAAAATATAGATAGAATTGAGAAGACAAATTTTTTCATTAGGGAGAAATCCTCCTATGATGGAAAAAAAGGGAAGGTTTGGAAAAGGGATGATGTGAATGAAAAAGCCATCAAGAACGCTATGACGAGAAGGCTAATAATACCAATAACACCAAGAATAGCCGGTGTAGATAAGACCATTACTGCCCTGAAACTTGATACCTGATAAATCTCTTTAACCGATATAATTTGTAATTTTACTATCCAGAAGAGTATGATTAGATTAAAAAGAAGATAAAGTAATAATTTTATTGAGCCTAAGTTTTGGATTAATAAAACAAAAGGTGTGGCTAATATAGCCGGTAAAAAACAGAATCCTAAGGCAGTAAAAAGGGTAGTTACCTTACCTTCTCCATCCAGCCATTCGGCAAATAGATGGATGATTGCCGTTCCAATTATCCAGATACCTATGATAAAAATAAGTCTTGAGAACAATCCAAATGATAAAATCAGTTTAGCCGTATTTAGATTCATGGAGGTAAGTAATACCCCGGCTACATTAGTACTGATGGTTGCCAAAAGAACAATCAGAAAGGCAAAACCTATCGGTTGTCTCTCCTGAAAAGCCTTTATAGCCATCTCTGGTTTAGCAAATATATAATATGTTGTTTCGAGTCCACTCATGATATATTTAACTTTATCATATTAGAGCTAATTTTGTCAAGAGTTTTTTTGGAGTGCCTGCGATTCAGACATTAGAAATCCACAGATTACACAGCTTACACAGATTGTGTAGGCGATAACGAAAAATAGCCCATTTTGGATAATTTAAGGACCATTTTAATTCAAGATACTATTAATTCAATAAGTTATGTATACAATGTATTTT
>SBAY01000338.1 GCA_005239945.1 Nitrospira sp. | reverse complement strand
GTATTACCGAAGAGCCGTGTGAGGGAAAACCTCAAGCACGGTTCTGTGAGGGGCATTAAGCAATTAAAAGGAGGTTGTTGAATATGTCTACTCGACAGGTGCAGTTTATCATGTTATGTCGAGGGGTGTTGCTCAAGGAGAGATATTTCTTTTTGATGGAGACTGTTTTTTAGTCTTGTTATTTTACATAGTCGTACTGGATTGAGTAATAAGAAAATAGGTGTGATATTTGGGGTAAGCCCGACTGCGATAGGTAAAGCGAGTATTCGTATAAAAGACCAGATGAGCCAACATAAAGAATTCAAAAAGAAGGTAGAGGAAATAGTTAATTCTGCTTTCAAGGTTTGACCCCAATACTGCCGCTATCCAAAGGCTGATTATTTAGAAATCAGGGTCGAAGAAACCCAAACTACAAAGATAGATTTTGTTGGCAAAGAACTTGAGAATATCGGTAAAGATATTGTCATTGGAGGAAGGGAGGACTAACCTCACCTTACACTACAAAACTTAAGTTTTTTAATAATGTAGTGTAAATATAATAGTATGGAAATTCTTAAAAGTGTTTTAGAAGAAAATATATCATATTATAAAAATTTAGAAAAAGAAATTTCAGCACAACTTATATATCTGCCGAAGGGGTCAATTAAAAACAGGAAAATCGGGAAAGAAGATTATTACTACTTACAGCAAAGAAATGGAGATAAAGTTATTCAAAAGTATCTTGGTAAAAGCGTACCAGAAGACTTATTAAAGGGATTAGAGGAGCGGAAAATTCTTGAACAAGAGTTAAAAAAAGTAAAAGCATCTTTGAAGATTTTAAGAGAAAAGAGCAGTTCATCAGATATTTTACTTTCACCTTTGAAGGAATTGTTTTACTTCCTTACAAAATATGGTTTATGGGATGAAGGATTAGAAATTATTGGGAGTTGGTGTTTTAAAATTTATCAGGAGTATTTTGGAATAGAAAAATTTCCTCTAAGAACAGATGATATTGACATACTTATTCCATTGCCCTATAAAGGTAAAGATGTAAAAATACCTGAGCTTTTAAAAGAGATTGGATTTAAAGAGGGGTTTAATCCAGATGGCTTTATGTATTTTTATCAAGTAGGATTGAGAGTAGATTTTGTAGTTCCAGAAAGGGGAAGAGGGTTTGAAAAAGGGGTTAAAATCAATAAACTTTCTTTATCTGCCCAGTCATTGAGATTTCTTGATATGCTTTTTGAGTATCCGCGGGAAATTAATATCGCCAGAGGTATAAAAGTAAAAGTTCCTTCTCCTTCATCATTTTTAGTGCATAAGTTGATTGTATTACAAAGAAGAAAAAATAAAGCAGATATTTTGAAAGATATGAAACAATCTATCTGTGTGGCAAAAGGCGTTATTCAGGATAAAGAAGAAAGGAAAGAAATAAAAAAACTTTATCTTTCACTATCCGAAAATTGGAAAAAGAAGGTCATAAAAGGAATAAATTTAGTCCAAGAAGAACTCCCTTTGGAAATGCCAGTAGTCAAAGAAATTGAAAAAATTCTAAAAGAGCCGTATTGATTTACAATGACTAAATGAGGATTGAGATAAAAAGATATGAGAAATTTTATTAAAAACGCTATCCATAAAGCCCCAAAGGCTGATTATTTAGAAATCAGGGTCGAAGAAACTCAAACGACAAAGATAGATTTTGTTGGCAAAGAACTTGAGAATATTGGCAATAGCACCAAAATTGGTGGGAATGTCCGTGCCTTAGTTAATGGAGGCTGGGGTTTTGTCTCGTTTAATACTATTGACCAACTTGATACCTTTATTGAATTAGCTATAAAAGAGGCGACCGTCACGGGTAAAGCCAAATTTCAGCTCGTCCCGACAAAGCCAATTACAGACTATAAAATCATAGGTAATGGAGAAAACCCCGCTTGTATCTCATTAGAAGAAAAACACGACCTTTGCCAGAAATACAACTCACTTATCCTAAATTTCTCCCCCTTTATTCAAACCTCCAAGGTTACCTATCGAGATAATTATAAAAAGGAATATTTTGTCAATTCAGAAGGCACGGATATTCTCCAGGATAAAATTTTTTGTGGTATTACTTTTCTGGCACTGGCTAAAGATGGAATGAATGTTCAGCAGGCATATACCTCTTTTGGCAATTATCGGGGATATGGCACGGTTGAAAAATTAGAGTCGAAGGCAGAGGAGGTAGCTAAATTAGCCGTAGATTTACTTAAAGCCCAAAGCGTGGCAGGAGGTAAATATACAGTTGTGCTTGACCCACAACTATGTGGAGTATTTATCCATGAGGCATTTGGACATTTAGCCGAGGCTGACCATATCTATGAGAATGAAAAGATGGAGGAATTGATGCGACTGGGGAAAAGGTTTGGGGTGGATGAGCTTTGTATTGTCGATGACGCTACCTTACCTGATGAGGCAGGCTCATATTTTTACGACGAAGAAGGTGTCCCGGCTAATAAAAATTATTTGGTTAAAGATGGTATTTTTTTTCATCGACTTCATAGTCGTGAAACGGCGGCTAAAATGGGTGAATCTCCTACCGGTAATGCCCGTGCCATTAATTATAATTTTGAGCCGATTGTTCGTATGTCAAATACATACCTTGAACCCCAAAATGTTGTCTTCGAAGAAATGATAAGTAGTATAAAAAATGGTATCTATGCAAAGGGATATATCGGTGGCAATACGGATTGTGAGATGTTCACCTTCTCGGCACAACAGGCTTATTTGATTAAGGATGGTAAAATTGGCAATTTGGTCCGGGATGTAGTTCTGACCGGCAATGTATTTGAGACATTGATGAATATTGAGGCGATTGGTAATGATTTAATTTTATTTGGTGGGCTGGGTGGCTGTGGCAAAGGTGGCCAGTCTCCCTTGCCTGTTTCAGATGGCGGCCCGCATATCCGAATTAAAGATGTTTTGATTGGAGGAGGGGGGAGTTGATTCCATCACCTGACACTACAAAAATTAAGTTTTTTGATGATGTAATGCCCTGTCAAGATTGAATTTATAGGTACAAGAAGTAGGGACAGGGTTTGTCCCTGTCCAAACAATGGACAACCACAAGGAGGTAGCACCTTTAAAGCCAGTATACTGTAGTTTCGTAATTTTTAATCGTTTGAAATCTTTTGAAGACACAGGGAATGAGAATTATTGTCATGTCAGGGTTACCCCCAAAGTTGCCAAAAAAGATAAACACGAAAAATGCGAAATTCAAGAAAACTCGAAAAGGAATTAGAATTTTTCGTAATTTCATCCCTTTGTAATTTCGTGATTCTATTAAATTACCCGTTTTTATTACTGGACAAGCCAAAACCAAACAGGGGTTACAGAATTTAATCACGAAAATACGAAATTAAGAAAGCACGAAAAATACAAAAATATTTTGTGTTTTTGTCCTTTCGTGCTTCCGTGATTAATCTTTTTGCTCTTCGTGCAAAAATTTGATTGGTCAGGTGCTAAATTGGAGATAAATAATGGAAGAAATTTTGAATCAAACTTTAAAATATACCCCAAATGCTGAAGTAATCCACCAACAAATTTTATCAACTCAAATCCTGTTCGAAAATAACAGGTTAAAAGGTATCAACACAAAGCAAATCAACGGTCTGGGATTACGGGTGATAAAAGATGGGAGGATTGGATTTTCTTCGACTACGAGACAAGCCTCAACGAGGCAAGCCTCCTCAACAGATTTAAATAACCTGAAAGTAGTTGAAAATGCAATTATCAGTGCTAAATTTGGGCAAGAGGCGAAATTTGAATTTCCCAAAGCCTCAACGAGACAAGCCTTATCACCAACCCAAGTAAAGGTATTTGATGAAGAGGTAGAGCGATTTAGTATTGAAGATGGAATAGCCCTGGGCAAAAATCTGGTAGACCGACTTTTAGCCATTGCCAGGTTTGAAACCTGTTCCAGGTTTGAAACCTGTTCCAGGTTGGAAACCTGTGACCTTGAGCTTTTTTGCAAAGAGGTTGAGATTAGCAAAACTACCTTGAAAACAAAGATTGAAAATACCTCAGGGCTTGAATTCGAATATCAAAAAACCCTATTTATCATTTATCTAACAGGACTTTTAATAAGAAATAATAGCCTGTTATGGTTGTCCGAGTATGAAACCGGCTGTGATTTGAATAAGGATATTGAGCCTATGCTCAGTAAAATAGCCGAATCGTTAGCCTGGTCCAAAAATGAACTCTCCTGCAGGACAAAAAAATTGCCGGTCATATTTACTCCAAAGTTAATGGCCACAATTTTAGATACGATAGAATTAGGGGTAAATGGAAAATTGGTTCAAAAAGGCGCCTCCCCACTGACTTCCAGACTTGGTGAGAAACTCTTCGATGAGCGGTTAACTATTTATGATGACGCCACTATCGATTTTGCACCAAATAGTTGTCCTGTGGATACTGAAGGTGTTCGGACACAAAAAACACCGTTGATCGAAAAGGGGGTGTTGAAAAATTATCTCTTTGACCTCCAGACCGCAGGCTTTTTAAATACCGTTTCTACAGGAAATGGCCATCGCGATTTTGACTCATTACCATCGCCACTTTGTAGTAATATTGTTGTTTTACCGGGAGAAATGGATTTTTATGAGATGATTGAAGATATGAAGGAAGGGCTCATTATAGATTCAGTCTTGGGTGGTGGGCAGAGTAATGTCCTGGCCGGGGAATTTGCCTTTAATGTGGAATTAGGGTTTAAGGTAGAAAATGGTCAGGTGGTCGGCAGGCTTAAAGATACCATGGTCAGCTGTAATGTCTTTGACATATTTAATCGCCTGAGGGCAATAGGCAGAGAATCTTATTCTTTTGGAAATGTCATCAGCCCGCATTTTTATTTCGATGAAATAAATGTGGTCGGGAAGGGATAGAATTCAAAAGTCAGAATAAAAAAACCTGTGGTTTTACTTCTTATTTCTGACTTCTTACTTCTGTATTCTGACTTCTGTATGCTGGGATAAGGAGAAATCGATGATAAATCATTTCTTGATTGTTATAACCACTATTTTATTTATTTTAGCGCTTATATTTTTCAGGGTAATCGTAGAGGTAACTGACCAGGGGATTAATAAATTCCTCCAATGGTTTTCGACTAATGTGCTAAGACAGTATGATAAAAGCCTGAAACAATACCTTAAAATCATTAACGCCAAACTTCAGCAGGAAATGATGACTTACAACCTTCTGGGTGAAAAATTAGACCTGGAGAAAAACTATATCAAACTTAAATTAAAAGGTATCATCTCAAGTCGGGGTTTGGGATTCGGGGGCCGGGATTCGGGGTTGGAGATTTATGAAATCGAGAAAATTTTAAAGAATGAGCAGGAATTTGGAAATCTACTGCTGATTACCGGTGAATCCGGCGTGGGTAAAACTACGATGCTAAAACACTTAGCTTATCAAACCAGCTTGGGAAGAGGTATCACCTCAAGAGGGATTAGACCTATTCCTGTATTTATCACGATTACACAATGGCTGGAAACGAACTTAAGTTTAGTTGACTATATCTTTGGTCGCATCTCTCAAGAGGTATCACCTCAAGAGGTGTCACCTCAAGAGGTATTATCTCAAGAAGTAGCCTTTCAAAATGGCGGGATATGTCTCCTTGAATTTATAAAAAATAAACTTGCCGCTGGGAAATTCTTAATTCTATTAGACGGATTCGATGAAGCACTCAAAAAAGAAACGGCGGTTAAGGAACAAATTCTGGCTTTTATTAACCACCCAGGCTATAAAAACAATAAGATTGTCATTACATCAAGACATAGAATTACTGGGCTGGCCAGTCTTAAAGAATTTGAAATATTAGAATTAACTCCACTCCAACAAAGATTATTCCTTGAAGGTCTGATAAGCAGGGAGGGTGATTTTGACTTTGAGGAATGTAAAGAACTAATTACGGCTATTGAACAAAACAGTAAAATTACCCACTTAACCAAAAACCCACTTCTTCTTACCCTGGTCTATATTATTTTTAAACACGCTCTTCCATTACCTCAAAGGAAGACAGAAATTTATGAATCAGTTATTAATTTGATGCTAAGGGATAACACCTTGGAAGACAAGGAACAACAAATTGAGGCATTAAAAAATATCGCCTGGTATTATCACACCAATCAAGAGAAGAATCCTGAAATAGAGGCATTAATTAAAGAGATTAAGAAATCTAACGGTGTTATTTGTCATTCAACCTCTAAGTTTATTCACCATTCATTTCAGGAATATTTAGCCGCCGCATACATCAATGCTCATCGTCGGCCTCGCGAAGAGACTCGCCTTATTAAGATTTTACTGGAGAATTTACACGATAATTGGTGGGAAAATGTTGTCTTGTTTTATGCAGGAATGGTGGATAATGCCAGTAATTTTATCAAAAAGATACTCACCAGTGAGGCAGAGGAACAAAGAAAGATTTCTATTGCCGCCAGATGCTTACTTGAGGTCGAAGGTTTGAATGAGGATGATGTCAAAGGTGAGGTGTTAAAAAGGTTGATTGAGGTCAGTGATGGAGGTGATAAAGAGCTGTTTGATAAGATATTTGGATTTTCTTCGCTACGAAGTGAACCTCTACGAAGCGAGATTTATGAAAATACTATTCTTATTCAAGGATTAAAGACGGTGATAGATAGGGAATTGCGTTATCGATTAGTTAGACTTCTGGAAACAGGCTTGTCTGGTAAGGGATTTTCACCTGGCAAAAATAAAGAATTACTTGAGGCGATGAAGGATGTATTTAAAAAGGATACCTATGGGAATATTCTTTATTTCGCCATACAAATATTAGAAAAGATTGCCAGCTCATCTGATACAGGCTCGCCTGGTAGCATTAGTCAGGAGGCTTCAGCCATCCTGCATTCATTTAGAGGTAGCGGTATGTCGCAGGTAGAAATCCAGATGGCCTTAATACCTGCAGGTAGATTCTTGATGGGTTTTAGTCCTAGCAAGGCAACACCTCAAGATGAAAGCTCTAAATCAGAGCAGCCGGTTCATGAGGTCTATTTAGATTTATTTTATATGGATAAAACACCAGTAACCAATGCCGAATATGAAAAATTTGACCCGGGACATAAAAGATGTTGGGAGGATGAAAAGAATGACCAGCCTGTTGTCAATGTCTCCTGGTATGAGGCGTATATATATGCCCTCTGGGTTGGGAAACGATTGCTTTCTGAAGCAGAATGGGAAAAGGTAGCCCGGGGAACAACAGATGCCCGCCAATATCCCTGGGGAAATAAATTTGACCATAAAAAGTGTAATACCAGTGAGAGTAAAATAGGTAAGACAACACCTGTTAGAAAATATAAAGATATAAGCGAAAATTTTTCTTATGGTTGTTTGGATATGGCCGGTAATGTCTTAGAATGGTGTGCCGATTGGTATAGTCAGGATTATTACCAGAATAGCCCTGATAAAAATCCGCGGGGAGCGGATAAAGGAATATTTCGGGTAGCGCGTGGTGGTTCATGGTATTTAAAACAGGATAAATGCCGATGTTCCTCTCGATTCAATATTTCTCCGGATTATAAAGGTAATTGTCTCGGGTTTCGGTGTGCCAAGACACTTTAAAAAAGGTTGGAGGTAGGAAGGCTAAAGATTGAAGACTAAAGGCAATTCTTTCCTCATTTATCTTTACCATTTAACTTTTTTTATATTTCGGTGCATTTTTACAGCCGAAAACTCCACATCCACCGCCAACCTTCCAACATTCCGGATGATGAATGGTATTACAAATAGGACATCTGACAACTATCGTTTCTGTTTTTATCGGCGCATGGCAATAAACACATTCTACCGCTGTCTGCGAATAGATTAATAAAACAGGTATTGGCTTTTTACTTAGATTAAACATTATACTACTCCTTCTCTGGTAATTATGGAATGGTTTATTTTCATCGTTTTTTCCTGTGATTTTTATTGGAAATTAGAAATTTAGAAAAAGAATAAGGAAGTCGTGTCTATTTTTCCTTCTATTTTTCAATTTCTAATTTCTACTACCAATTGACAATTGATAATTATTAATTTTCTCCCCATTCCTTGCGGTTATGATATGAAATGGAGGGATTCCTGCCTCAGCCAGGATTTTATCTATAAATTCATCCTTATCAGAAATGATATTGGTCATATCCACCATTCTTATCTCCCCACATTTTGGACATTTACCTTCTTCGACCGTTATCTTACCCAATACCTTAAAAACAGGAAATTCTTCATTACATTTGTTACATCGAAATTTGGTAACTATATCACGGTCTAATTCTAATATAGCCCCATCGCCAAGGGATTCTCGAGCTAATTCAAGCAACTCTCTAAAGGTAATTTCCGTTACCCCTTTATTTAGTTCAACAATTTCATGGTAATGTTCATGGCTCAGACAATTATTCTTTTTAGGGTATTCAATTAGATAGCATTCATAAGTCAAGCCGTTAAAAACGATTCCTTTGCCTTTTGGGACTTCAAGTCCATGAATAAGTTTTACTGCCTCCTGAACCTGAATTCCGGCAATAATCGAGGCACTCGTAGAGGTAGTTGGTGTTTTTCCTTCTAATAAATCTTCCTGTCTAAGTAACGGACACGAATACCTTACCCCTAAGATATTATAATCCAAATCGGTCAATGTGCATTCATAACAAGCACTTTGCGGAGGAACAAAGACACTTACTATGCCATGCAAAACATCTATTCCACCATCAATCCAGGGGGTATTTGTTTTCCAGCAGGCTTGATTAATAGCTAATCTTGCCTCCCGATTATCCACACACCCAATAACTACATCTACACTTCTAAAAAGCCCTAATCCTACATCCCAAACTATATTTGCGGCTAAAGGTTGTATCCGGACATCCGGGTTAATTTCTAAAATCCTCTGGCTGGCTACTTCAACCTTTTTCTTGCCGTTATCCTCTGCTCGATAAAGTATAGACCGACTCAAATCAGCCTGGACTATCTGGTCAAAATCAACAATGATTATCTTTCCTATACCCAAAAGGGCTAAATTTTTTAAGACCTCATTCCCTAAAGCCCCTGCCCCGACAACCATTACCCGAGTATTTTTCAACTTTTCCTGGTTCCACCAGGGGATAAGGGTCAATCGTGAATATCTATCCTCATCTAAATCAGTAATAACAATCTTTTCTTCCATTAATTATTATACCTTATTTAATTTAATCCGTCAACTAAATTTTTTTAGGGGGGAAGGCTGAAGGTAGATAGGCTGAAGGTAAGAAGAAAGTCTTTCCTCTCTTCCTATCTTTCTACCGTAATGCCTTAGTTATCCGTTAATACCAAATGAAATTTTGGATTTTGGATTTTCGATTTTGGATTGAGAAATCTTAATATCCTTAATCCAAAATCGAAAATCCAAAATCCAAAATTGTAATCGTAATCTGATAACTGATGGCTTACCAACCGGTAACTGAGGCATTCCTTCCTACCTTCCTTGCTTCTTCCCCTATTCCACCGTAACACTTTTAGCTAAATTCCTCGGTTGGTCCACATCACAACCTCGATAATTAGCAATATGATAGGCTAATAATTGTAAGGGAATAACCGATAAAATAGGCGTTAGAAATTCTGTAGTTTTTGGTATATAAAAACAATAGTCTGCCTTTTTAGTTATTTGGGTATCGCCTGAACTGGCCACGGCGATAATAATTCCATCCCTTGCCTTTGCCTCTTCAATATTACTCAGGATTTTATCATAAACAGTTCCTTGTGTAGCCATGCATTGCGTGGCAATAGCTACCACCGGCATATCCTCATCAATTAAGGCGATTGGCCCGTGTTTCATCTCACCTGCAGGATAGCCCTCTGCATGGATATAGGATATTTCTTTTAATTTGAGTGCACCCTCTAAGGCAATAGGGAAATTAATCCCTCGCCCTAAATAGAGGAAATTGTGGTAATGCTGAAATTGATGACTGATTTCTTTGATTTTCTCCTCATCGGTTAAAATATTTTCTACCTCGCGGGGGATAAGTCGAAGTTGGTCTAATAGTTCTTTAGTTTTGTGTTCATCGATTACCCCTTTTTGCCGGCCGAGATATACAGCCAACAAATAAAGTGCAGTTAATTGTGAAGTAAATGCCTTAGTTGAGGCGACACCTATCTCTATTCCTGCACGGGTATAGACTATTCCCTCATTAGATTCACGGGTAAGAGAAGAACCAATGACATTGCAAATAGAAATAACCTTTGCCCCTTTTTCTTTACCCTCTTTAATGCCGGCTAAGGTATCTGCTGTCTCACCTGACTGAGAAATGGCAATCAAAAGGGTTTTGTCGGTCAAGATTGGATTTCTATATCTAAACTCCGAGGCTATATCGGTTTCAGTGGGGATTCGAGTTAATCCCTCCAACATAAATCTGCCTACTACCCCGGAATAATAAGCCGTGCCGCAGGCAACGATGAATATCTTGTCAATATTGGCTATATCCTCTTTGCTTAAATTCAACTCATCTAAACAAACCTCATTTTCTACAATCCTCCCTCTTATCGTATCCTCGATTGACCTGGGTTGTTCATGTATCTCTTTTAACATAAAGTGTCTATAGCCACCTTTTTCTGCCATAATCGGGTCCCATTCTATGTAAGTAGGCGTCTTTTGGATAGAAGTCCCTTTTAATGTAGTAATCTCTACCCCCTCCCGGGTAAGAACAGCCATTTCTTTATCCTCTAAAAATATTACCTGGCGGGTATAGGATAAAATGGCCGGGACATCAGAGGCAATGAAGAATTCTCCATCCCCCATTCCTACTATCAATGGGCTGGCTAATCTGGCCGCAATTATGCGGTCAGACTGTTTGAGACTGATGACACCCAGGGCATAAGCACCCTCTATTTTAGTCAATGCCTTTCGCACAGCCTCTTCTAAGTCTTCTTTTAAATATTCTTCAATTAAATGGGCAATTACCTCAGTATCGGTCTGAGATCTGAACTGATGCCCTTTAGAAATCAAATCCTCTTTTAATTGGGCATAATTTTCGATAATCCCGTTATGAACAATTACCAATTGATTATGGCAATCGCAATGAGGGTGAGCATTTTCCTCGCAAGGTCTGCCATGGGTTGCCCAGCGGGTATGAGCAATGCCGATATTCCCCTGGATAGGATTATTTCTAATAACCTCTTCTAAATTTATTATTTTACCTACACTTCGTCTTAATTCGAGATTAGAACCGGTTATGGCGGCAACCCCAGCTGAGTCATAACCTCGATATTCCAATTTTCTTAATCCATCGATAAGTATTGACACGGCATCTTTAGTGCCGATATATCCAACAATGCCACACATAGTTATTCCTCCTTGTTAGGGTCAGACTTTGCTTACAGAATTCACAATGCCTTCTACATTTTCTTTTAAACCATTCTTTTTGCTTTATTTGTTTACTATTCGTATAGTCCTGTGTCTTGTCGCTTAATCCTTTGCATGTAAAATTTTGTAATCAAGGTCTAACCCAATATAATTTAAAACAATGCCTCTTCAACCAAATCGCAGATAATATGTCCAATGGTGATATGTGCTTCCTGAATTCGTGGGGTATCATTTGAAGGAACAACGATACAAAGCGAAGATACTTGAACAAGTTTTCCTCCATCTTTACCTGATAATCCAATAGTTTTGGCGCCTATTTCTTTTGCCTTTTCCATGGCTAACAGGACATTTGGTGAGTTACCACTTGTAGATATCCCAATGACGACATCATCAGGTTGAGCCAGAGCCTCTATCTGACGGCTAAATACATAATCAAAGCCGTAATCATTTCCAATGGCGGTTAAAATAGAGGTATCAGTAGTCAGGGCAATAGCCGCTAATGCCTTCCGCTCTTTCTTAAATCTACTGACTAATTCTGCGGCAATATGTTGTGCATCTGCGGCACTGCCCCCATTACCCATTAAAAGCACCTTACCACCTCTTTGGTATGCCTCAATTATAATTTGGACGGCAGTTACTATCTGTTGGACATCTAATTTTAATTTTGTTTGTGCACTTTCATATAATTGTGCCTTAATTTTTTCTTCCATCATTTCTCCTCCTTTCTTTTTTTGAGGTTCTGTCAAAAGTTTCACTGCAAATTTTTCATAAGTCGCGATGATTAAAGAGGTTATCTACTTTTTAGCCTCCTCCCCCCATTTGACCATAAGTT
>SBAY01000185.1 GCA_005239945.1 Nitrospira sp. | reverse complement strand
TTTGGGCTTTTAAATTTGATTCCTTGATTTTACTAGGGTTTTTAAGGCATACCCCTCCTTTTTTTGACCATTTTTTGTAAAAAGTGCGAAACTTGGGCTATAGTAATAATAATATCTGCCTTGCCATATTTAATAAGATCAGATACATAAATAATGGCATTCATTCCTGATGTTATTCCTGAAGTAAAAGTAAGGTTTACTCCCTTGATACCAAATTCAATTGCCACTTGCGCCCCCACGCCATTAGCTATTGTATTCTTAAATACTATCGGATTTCCGGGGGGAGTAACTTTTCTTCCTTCATTGAATATTACATTAGTTTCTAAACAACCAAAAACTGTACCTACTATAACTCCTTTTCTTGAAGTTTCGATTTTTTTTATATCGGATATTGAATCTTCAATAGCTAATTTTGCTCCTGCTACTCCAAGTTTAGATATAGAATCCATTATTCTATATCTACTTTCATCATTATCTACTGATATTTGCATCAGCGAATAAAAGTCAAAATTTTTAATTTCACCTCCTAATTTAGCCTTACAAGAAGAAGTATCAAATCCAGAAATTTTTGTTATCCCTGATTTCCCTTTCGTTATAGCATCCCAAAACTCTTTTACTCCTATTCCTATAGAACTTATAACCCCTATACCAGTTATGACTATTCTATTGTTTTTCATTATTGCAATTTCTCTCCGAATATTTTTTAAAGATAATTACTACATTACTTCCTCCAAATCCAGAGCTCAGAGATAAGGTAATTTCCACTTCTCTTTTTTCCCCTTTATTCGTTACAAAATTAAGAGAACATTCCGGGTCAGGAGTCTCATAATTTATAATAGGTGGGATAAAATTATTTTTCATAATCAACATACAAGTTATTCCATCTATTATTCCACTTGCCCCTAATGTATATCCCGTCATAGCTTTAATTGCACCTACGGGGATTTTTTCACTATAAAATTTAAAAGCCTTTCTAATAGCAGTGCATTCCATTTTATCATTATAAACTGTTCCACCTCCGTGAAGGTGGATATAATCTATATCTTTTATTTTTAATTTTGCTTCTTTTAAAGCAATCTTTATAGATTGATAAGCCTCTTCACCATTCTTATCAGGAGCACTTATATAATACGCATCACACGTGTTACTATAACCAATTACTTCAGCATAAATATTTACTCCTCTCTGTAAGGCATGACGAAGTTTTTCTAATATTACTACTCCTGCTCCTTCACTTAAAACTAATCCATCCCTTTTTTTATCGAAAGGGCGACATTTATCTTCTGTTAGTATCCTTAGAGAATTAAATCCACTGAAGACAAATTGGGAGAGGGTATCTACCCCCCCAACTATCATTATATCCGCTTTCCTATATCGAATAAGGTTATAAGCATACCCTATTGCATTACTGCTCGAAGTACATGCATTACTTATAGTAACAATATTTCCCATCAGATTAAATCTATCTCTTATATATTCAGCACACTTATGCAAAGGATATTCTAATAATAAGGATTTAATACCTCTATATTGATTATTTTTTAATGCGTTATGAATTTTCTCGCCAGATAGAATTCCTCCAAGAGCTGTTCCAATCACTACTCCTATTATCTCTTTATTCTCTTTGTCTAAATTTAGTTTAGCATCACCAAGAGCCTCTTCAACACAAATAAGTAATAACTGAGAGGTTTTATTTCTCCTTTTTAAATAAGATGGAGAAATAAATCTTTGAATTTCCCTTCCTTTTTTACACCTATACTTTGTAGTATCAAAAGAACTTATTTCGTTAATCCCTTCTCTTCCCCAAATTAAAGAATTCCAGAATTCTTCTTTCCCAATTCCAAGTGAAGTAATCACCCCTAATCCTGTTACTACTACCTTTTCATCCATTGGTTTTTTTTATCGCTTTTCATTTTGTGAGTCTTTATAAATTTCAAACAAAAACTTTTTTAAATAATTCTCTATCTCTATATCATTGTTATCCCGATACATTGCATTACCAAGTTTGTAATTACCTATTACAAGAGGTTGCGGTTGATCTATAGCCTCAGCTCTTACGAAACTAGAAGTATACCACTTACTATTTTCATAATTATTCTTCGTAGAGAAAAGAAACTCTTTTAAAAAATTCCTTATTTTTTCAGGGATAAAATGTTCATTTTTTTCTAATCTATATTTTAATGCATTCGTTATCATACTATAAGTACTAAAATTTCTTAATATATCTGTGATTACTAATCCCATTTCACCCATTAATTTTTGGAATTCATACCATTTTTTCTTTGAACATTCTATTGATGTCAAGCCAAAATAAACAACTCCAAATTTATCAAGACAAGAAATCCCTCTTGATAAAAATAATTTCCATCCCTCAACAGTCTCTACTGGATCAGTGATAAATGTGTTATATTTAGTAGGTAGAATCAAAGATTCTTCTGCATTGTAGAGAATAGTTTCAATATTTAAATCAGTTACTTTAATAAACTCAATTAATCTTTGATCTATTTCCACCACTGTTATTTTTTCAGCTACCTTCATTAATCCGATAACAATACTTATTAAATCATCATCTCCTAAGATTAATATCTTTTCCCCTTCCAAGTCTCCTCTTTCTAACATAAATAGAACTCTTCTTAAACCATCCTCAGGAGTAAAGGCTCCTTGGTCATATTCATTTATTGGAAGGGGTCTATTTTTAACTATTTCTTTGAATTTTATTAAAATATCTTGGTATTTAGAGAGATCAATTCCTTTTCCTTGACATACATTACATCTTACTTTTTCAGAAGAAAGTTTAAGATTGATAACATATTCTTTCCCCTTCTCTGTAAGAGTAAAGTATTTATTGGTTAATAATGTTATTAAATTTTCTTTATATAAAAAATGTAACTCTTTAAGGAAATTAATAGTTGACTCTTGATCTTTTAATAATTCTAAAAACATTTGTTTCCCTTCCCATAACCTTTTTAAAATTTTAACTCTTATTTTATGTCGAGTAGACATATTCAACAACCTCCTTTTTTAATTGCTTAATGCCCCTCACAGAACCGTGCTTGAGGTTTTCCCTCACACGGCTCTTCGGTAATAC
>SBAY01000074.1 GCA_005239945.1 Nitrospira sp. | reverse complement strand
TCAAAACCGTGGTTATCAAATTCCCTGAGTTTCATATCATCTCACCTACCTCCGCCCTACAGCCTAAATGCCTACAGTCTATCTACCTGAACGGTTACACCTTTTTTACATATTCCATATAATTCTGGTAATTCATTTTCATTTCCTGCAGACTATCCCCGGCGAATTTTTCTTGCATCGCTTTACATAGTTCAATGGCAACCATCGCCTCGCCAACGACAGATGCCGCAGGCACAACACAGACATCAGACCGCTCATAACCAGCTAAGGTAGGCTCTTTTGTCTGGAAATTAACCGAGGCAAGAGGTTTTCTTAAAGTCGGAATGGGTTTCATTGCCGCCCGTAAAACAATCGGTTCGCCATTGCTTATTCCACCTTCTAATCCACCAGCACGGTTTGTTTTTCTAAAAAAACCCTTGCGTTTAGCATAAAATATCTCATCATGCACCTGTGAACCGAATTTATGAGCAGATTCGAATCCTAAGCCGATTTCCACACCTTTAATCGCCGGAATACTCATCACGGCCTGAGCTAATCTGCCATCAAGCCGTTTATCCCATTGTGTATAACTCCCTAAGCCAATTGGCAGACCAACAACCTGAACCTCAAATATCCCTCCCAAGCTATCTCCATCCTTTTTAGCCTGCTCGATTAGTTTAATCATTTCCTCCTCAGCCTCTTTATCGGCACACCGCAAAAGGGAGATGACAATTCGTTCTTTAATCTCATCGAAAGCACTATTTTTAGCCTTTACCTTCCCTATTTGCATGACATGGCTGACGAAATTAATATCAAATTCTCGCAAAAGAGTTTTAGCTATCGCCCCAACGGCTACCCGGGCGGTGGTTTCACGGGCACTGGCTCGCTCCAGGACATTTCGCAGGTCGTTATGCCCATATTTTATTGCCCCAGCTAAATCCGCATGACCAGGTCTTGGCGAGATAGTTGGTTCTTCATATTCAATCGGAGAATCTATTGCCGGAGCCATTATTTCCTGCCAATTTTCCCAATCCTTATTGGAAATAAGCAGGCTAATAGGACTGCCTAAGGTAAAATTATGCCTTATGCCAGAGAGTATTTCCACCTGGTCCTTTTCAATCCTCATCCTGTCCCCGCGTCCAAATCCTACCTGTCTTTCTCTTAATTGTTCATTGATTTCCTCGATATTTATCTCTAAATTAGCCGGTAGCCCTTCAATAATCACGACTAAACATCTTCCATGTGATTCACCAGCAGTTAAATATTGTAACATCATCATTCCTCCTCGGATAATTAAAAATTATGAATTATAAATTAAAAATTAAGAAAAAGGGGAAATAATTGAAAATCATAAATTTTTTCTCCTTCCTCAATTTTTAATTTTTAATTAATAATTTTTAATTATTAATAGGTTGTATAATTTACTCCTTCGGAATCTAATCCATCATAATTTACCATGATTTTCCCTGTATAAGGGTTGTAAAGCCAACCACCAGCATTAGTAACCTTATCTCCATAGACAATTTTATTACTGGTTCGGAGTTCAAAGGGAACATTCATCCCTAAATTTGCCGCCGGTATTACCCTCAGACAGGTTGGAATAAAAGGTGGGTTGCCGGAATTATCCAAATTATCAGGATATCCATTCTGTTCGTTATAATATTGAGCAATAGCCTTTCTCAATATGTTTATATTTGCTTTAGTAGAGGCATCAGCAGTTTTTCCTATTGTTTTTTCCATAAATTTAAATGCTGTCTTTTGAGTCATCTCTTGTGTAGTTTTAGAGGTAAAGTAAAGGAATAAAAAACCTATGATACAAAGTGTCAGAACTATTCCAATAATACCCATTCCTTTTTGCATTTTATTTTTCCCCCTTTTCTTTTACTGACCTTAGATTTCTGCAAAATTCATAACCTCCTGATATTTCAGCAAGTCATGAAAGTATTTTTCTTGACTTTTCCTCCATGCTCTGACTCTATTTCTTAACACACATTTTTTAGCCACAAAAACACTAAAACACTAAATTTCACTAAAAATTTCCTTTTGTGGAATTTTGTGTCTTGGTGATTTTGTGGCAGATCTTCTTTCTTTTATATTTCTCATTTTGCAGAAGTCTATTACTTACTGAGCTAATAATTCTTTAATCTTTTTCTTTATATTGTCACTCTTCATCAATGTAGTCCCAACTAAGATAGCGTCAATTCCCTTTTCCTGAAGTACTTGTATCTCTTGGTTTGACTTTATGCCACTTTCACTTATAACTATTTTATCCTTTGGTATTAATAATTTTAGCATAAAAGTAGTCTTTATGTCAACTACAAAGGTATAGAGATTACGATTATTTATGCCAATAATTTCTGCTTTAGTCTGTCCGACCTTTTCTAAATCTTCATGGGTATGAATTTCGACGACACAGTCTAACCCCAGACTCTCAGCTATGTTTAAAAAACTATTTATTTTGTCGATAGACAGGCAATTGGCAATTAAGAGTATGGCATCTGCACCCCAAACCTTTGATTCATAGATCTGGTATTCATCGATGATAAAATCCTTACGCAAGAGAGGAATATTAGTTACTTCTTTAACCGCCTTAAGATGTCTCAGGCTGCCTTGAAAAAAACCTTCGTCAGTCAGGACAGAGATGGCCGCGGCACCGCTTTCTTCGTAAATCCTGGCTATTTCAACCGGGTCAAATTCCTCACAGATTATACCTTCAGAAGGGGATGCCTTTTTAATCTCGGCGATTAATTTCATTTTACCTTGAGGCAAAGAAATAGCCTGTTTAAAATCCCTTGTTGCCTTAGGCAAATCATACGCCTTTTTCTTTATTTCTTCCAAAGGGTAAACTATTTTTCTCTTTTTTATTTCTATTTCTTTGTTTTTAATTATATCTCTTAAAATCATTTATTGGTAATTTCCTTTAATTTCTCTAATTTCTCTAAAGCCGCACCTGAGTCAATGGATTTTTTGGCTAATTCAATACCTTCCATAGCGGTATTTGCCTTACCACCAGCCATAATACCATAGGCGGAATTCAACAAAACTATTTCTCGCCGTGGGCCATCCTCTCCTTTTAAAACCTCTAATGCCATCTCCATATTTTTCTGCCCTTCTCCACCTTTGATTTCATCCAGATTAGCCTTGTGCAAACCAAAATCCTCCGGGCTAATCCAGTAAGTAACTATCTCACCATTTTCTTTCAATTCGCTTATTTTGGTTTTCCCGCAGATAGAAATCTCGTCCAACCCTTCCTCGCTATGAACGATAAAGGCTCTTTTGCTGCCTAGGTTTTTTAGGACACCGGCCAGGGTTTCAGTTAAGTTGCCGTCATAAACGCCTAAAAGTTGCCGATTGGCACCAGCCGGGTTGGTCAGCGGGCCCAGGATATTAAAGATAGTTCTGATGCCCAATTCTCTTCGAGGACCAATAGCGTATTTCATGGCTGAGTGAAGCAGTGGGGCAAATAAAAAGCCAATCCCTATTTCTTTTAGACACCTTTCCACTACCTCTGGGCCAACCTCGATATTTACCCCAAAATTCATCAACAAATCCGCACTGCCGCATTTGGAGGAGACGGATTTATTGCCATGTTTGGCAACCTTTATTCCCGCACCGGCGACAACAAAGGCAGAGATAGTGGATATATTAAAGGTATGCAATCCATCACCACCTGTCCCACAGGTATCAACCATTTCTCCCTCTACTTTTATCTTCGTTACCTTCTCCCGCATCACCATAGCCCCACCTGTAATCTCATTCGCTGTTTCACCTTTCATTCGTAAAGCGGTAATAAAACCAGCAATCTGGGCTGGGGTAGCCTCGCCTGACATAATTTCATTCATTACGGCTACAGCCTCATCTCTACTTAAATCCTGTCGTTGCACAACCTTTGCAATTGCCTCTTTAATCATTTTGGTTACCTCCCTGGTATAATTAAAAATTAAAAATTATGAATTAAAAATTAAGGAATTAGAAAATAATTCTCAATTTTTAATTCATAATTTTTAATTTTTAATTATTTAAGTGTCTCAGCTAATTTCTGGCAGAGCAAGCGGGTCAAAAAATCAATATCCTTGCGTAATCTTTTGCGTTCTTCCTTTGTTTTAACTAATGATTTTATAGATGGCCAGTTACCTTTAAATGTATCCCTTGCCTGCCAGAGTTGTTGACCTGTTTCAACATTAATCATTCGCACACTAATTCCTACCTCAGCCGATGGCTGAAGGAATAAAATATAGACAGCACCCACAATAGTAACTACCGCTCCAACAAAAATAACCGTATCTAACCAGTCGCATTCATCTTCTTTCTCTTCCTTATGAACGCCTCTATCTCCTATGACCACAGGAACCGGTGCAGGTTGTTGTGATTGGGCTACCTGTTGTTCTTGCTCACACGATTGGTATTTAGTAATTACGCCTAAAACAACTGCCTGAGCACCAAGCATCTTGCCTATTTTAACCGCTGTTGCCTCATCAATCCTATCTTTGCGAAAATCCTGCTCTTTAAAAAGCTCTTCTATTTTTATCCGCTCGACTAAGTCAAACTTACCAATCTTGCCTAATTGGAGATTGAACTCATCTGTAACTAAAAGACCAGCTTGTTTATTAGCGGTCAAATTCTCGAAGGGTAAAACGGCTATTCTTTTCTGCTTTAACTCATTTATTGAATCAGCGATAAAGAAATTACTCAGCCGATATGGTGTTGTCCTCGCACAACCTATCAGGTTAAGCAAAGATAAAATGAGGAAGAAACTTAAGGGTTTAAAATAGACTTTTTGTTTGTCATACAACATGTTATTTCTCTACAAAGGTTTGGGCTAATAATTGACACAGGATTTGGGCTAAAAATTCCTTGTCACTTTTCAATCGCATCTTTTGCCAGAAACCATCAACTAAAACCTTGACTCGTCTATCACCGGCATAAAGGGTATCTCTTGCCTGCCAGATTTGTTTTCCGGTTTCTACATTGACTAACCGAACACTTACACCTATCTTACCCTTGCTGTATTCGAGGACATTACCAAGGATTACGTCATGAGCACCTAACATCTTGCCAATTTTGACGGCGGTATCCTGGTCAATTCGATTTGGGTCAAAGTCCTGCTCTTTATAAAGCTCTTCAATCCTGAGTCTTTCAACTAAGACAAATTCACCTAATTTTCCTAATTGGAGATTAAATTCATCGGTAACCTTTGCTCCGGCAGGATAATCACCACTTGAATTCTGAAAAGGCAAGACTGCGACTCGTTGTGTGTGTAATTCAGCTATTGCCGTTTTATCGACGAAGAAATTAGTCACGCGGTAAGGTGTAACCGCGGCACAACCATTGAGAATGGTCAAACTCAAAATTCCAACAAAAACTATTTTATTCATTTTACCCTCCTCGTAATAAGTGTTTATCTAAAAAGTTGGAAGCCCAAACTTGTTTGGGGGGATGTCCTTAAACTCGTTGAGGCATCCGTCGATTTTTCGAATAAGCAGTAAGTGCGCCTGAGAGGATTCGAACCTCCGGCCAACGGTTTAGGAAACCGCTGCTCTATCCTTCTGAGCTACAGGCGCGTATAAAAACGCGTATAAAAACTGGTCGGGGCGAGCCGATTTGAACGGCCGACCCCCAGCCCCCCATGCTGGTGCGCTACCAAGCTGCGCCACGCCCCGATTTAAAAGGTAAGAAGAAGGTAAATGGTAATCGGCAATCAGGTAACTCTTCACCGATTACTGAACCATTTACCTCTTCCCCTATTTCTCCCCGATTATCTTCAGCATATCCATCAACTCTTTTTTTAGATAGTCTTTCTCGATTTCAACGACCTTTCCTTCTTCCTTAAGGTTTTTCTTTCGTAGCTGTCGTTTGGCTCCGGCAATCGTATAGCCCTCTTTGTATAATAAATCCTTTATCTGAAAGATTAATTCAATGTCCTTTTTCCGATACCGACGCTGTCCGGTTTCAGTTTTTTCAGGGGATAATAAACTGAATTCCGACTCCCAATACCTTAAGACATAAGGCTTAACACCGGTTAATTTACTTGCCTCACTAATGGAGTAAAATAATTTTTCTTTTTCATCCAGCATTTAACTTTACCCCCGGGATAAATTGTAAGCGTTCAGGTATCAACCATCAGCTAAAGTCCATAAAAACAAGAGTAAAGCATTTCTTACCTAAGTTTATATTCCTTTACCCTTGTAAGCGAACTTCTTTAAAAACTAATACCTGACAGCTGACCGCTGATAGCTTATCATAGGTCTGATGTCTATAGTCTACTGTCTGAATCACTGAAGCTCACATAATTTTTGTAGTCTCTCCCAATTCCGGTCGACATCTGCCTGTAATTCCTCTATTATCGCTTCATTGCCTGGTTTAAACAGGTGTTTAAATCTTACCTGTTGTTTCAGCCAATCTTTTAAGGGTGTTTTTTCCTTTGGCTTATAAGTTAGGCTCCATTTTCCATTTTCCATTTCATACAATGGCCAAAAACAGGAACTAACTGCCTCCCGCCCAATTTCGATAGCCTTTTCCGGTGGGAATCCCCAACCTAATCTACAAGGCACCAAGACATTAATAAAGGCAGGACCATCGACTGCCAGAGCCTTTTGAACCTTATTAATCAAGTCTTTCCACATACTGGGGATTGCCTGAGCCACATAAGGCACATTATGAGCGGCAATACAGGCGGTTAAATCCTTACGAAAATCCCGCTTGCCTGGCATAACCTTACCCGCCGGCGAAGTAGTAGTATGTGCCCCTTTTGGTGTGGCACTTGAACGCTGAATGCCTGTATTCATATACGCCTCGTTGTCAAGGCAAATATAGACCATGTTGTGTCCTCGCTCCATTGCACCGGATAATGCCTGGAAACCAATGTCATAAGTTCCCCCATCACCCCCGATACCGATAAATTTAATCTCTCGGTCTGGAATTTTACCCCTTTTTTTAAGGGCTTTATAGCCTACTTCTACCCCACTGATGGTAGCGGCGGCATTCTCAAAGGCAGAATGAATCCAGGGTATTCGCCAAGCAGTGTATGGAAAAATGGTTGTTGTCACCTCCAAACATCCTGTTGGACAACAAACAACAACTGGTGTATCCGTTGCCATTAGAATTTGTCTTACTGCGATAGGTTCGGTACAACCCGCACACGCCCGATGTCCACCTGACAAAAGCTCTTTTTTGTGTGATAATTCTTTTAATGTTGCCATGATTTTGTTCCTCCTTTTATGGCAGATTATTGCTCTTAGTGCCTATCCGAAAAATCGACGCATGCCTCAACTTGTTGAGGAAAAATACCCCAAACAAGTTTGGACTTCCAATTTTTCAGATAGACACTTAGTAATATTTTATAAGGTTATAGGAATTAAACTCACTTACTCCTCGATTTAATTTTCATTTCTATTACCTTCTGAATTTCAAAAACGAACTCCTCCGCTTCCTTAATAACTTCATCTACTTTTTCATCCTTAATAATCTCCATAATTTTATAATCACTTTTATCTCTCAGGTTGTAAGCCGCGGATAAACTCTTAGCATACCTTTTGTTCATCATGCCTTTTTGAACTACCTCTTGACCAAACTTCCGAATAACTCCGGGATGAGAGATAGCTTCAATATTCAAAAGGGTTAATAACGCCTTAGCAGAATGCATCATAGCATAATATGCCCTATTTACTGCAGAGCGGAATCTTTTTTCGTTTAGAAGAAGTTTAGCATCATTTAACATCTCCAAGGCTACTTCTAATTCCTTCCTGAATATTTCCATAAAGCACTTTTCCTTCCCTTAGAATCTTCCTGAAGAATAAAGAACCTGCTTCAAGCTCTTTTCTAACACCTTCAGGAGAATCAAACAGAATAGAAAATACTACCCCATACTTTAATCCTACATCGGTTTGAATATCAAGAATATGGTCATAAATACTCTCCTCTGTTGAAACAAACAAGATATCAATATCACTATTCTCTTCGTCGTAAGAATTAGTGATAACAGAGCCATAAAGGAGGATACACTTCAAAAAACCATTGCACTCCTTTTTTACCCTGGTAATTAATTCTTTTATTGCCTTGTTAACCTTTGATGTCATCATATTTCTTTTATTCCCTTACCCCCAGATACCTGACCAATTCATCGGTTTTGTTTGTAGCTAAGTCTTCATAGACAGACCTGATTTGGGCTAAATCGATATTTCTGCCACCCAAACCATAGATATAATTAACTATTTTGGGGCGTGTATCTAAGTCATAGAGTGCCGAGCGAATCTCGGTAAATACAGGACCTCCAGCGGAATTTAATGAATCGGAGCGGTCCATAACCGCTATGCGAGGGATTCTGGATAACGCCTGCGCCAATTCCTGATATGGAAATGGTCTAAAGAGACGGAGTCTTAACAATCCTGCCTTTATTCCCTTTCCAGGTTTTAAACCTGTTTCTCGTAATTCATCTACTACTACCTTTGCTGTTCCTGCCGTAGAGCCTAAAACAACTATAGCTATTTCTGCATCCTCCAATCGATACTCCTCAAAAAATCCATAGCTTCTGCCGAATTTTTCTCCAAATTCCTGCCCGATTTTAGCCACTATCCCTTTGGCATTCCTCATTGCTTCGATGGTTTGCCGTTTATGTTCAAAGTAATAATCAGTAAAGTCTATCGCCCCTATAGTGATGGGGTGGTCAATATCAAGAAGTGAATGTTCTGGTTTATATTCACCTATAAAATCCTTTACCTGGGCATCTTCAAGCACTTCCATAGACTCCATCCCATGACTGATAATAAATCCATCGGTAGAGACCATAATTGGCAGTAAAGCCTCTTCGGCAATTCTGACTGCCTGAATAAGGCTATCGTAGGCTTCCTGGGCATTCTCACAATAGATTTGAATCCAGCCTGAATCCCGAGCCCCCATAGTATCCGAATGGTCACAATGAATATTGATTGGACTACTCAGTGCTCTGTTCACCTCAGCCAGCACAATAGGCATTCTTAATCCTGAGGCAATGTAGAGCATTTCCCACATTAGTGCTAATCCTTGAGATGAGGTAGAAGTCATTGTCCGAGCACCAGCTGCACAAGACCCTATACAAGCACTCATCGCCGAATGCTCACTTTCTGCCGCTATAAATTCTGTATTTACCAATCCATCTGCTACAAAACTCGAGAATATCTGAACGATTTCTGTTGCCGGTGTAATTGGGTAAGCGGCGACGACATCTGGATTAATCTGGCGCATCGCCTCTGCCATTGCCTCATTTCCTGTTTTTGCTACTCGCATAATTTTTCCTCCTCTTTAAAAATCATATAGGTTCTATAGGTCATATAAGACTTATAAGATTATTTCCTGAATTCTGCTTCTGTGACCATTTTTATCGCCTGAACCTTTGGTGGGCATTCGCTGGCACATATTCCACAGCCCTTACAATGGTCATAATCGATACCCGTCATTTTCTCATCTTCAACCAGAACAGAAGAATCAGGGCAATAAATCCAGCAATTCAGACAACTGATACACTTATCCTTATCCCAGACTGGTCTTAAACTTCGCCAATCACCGGTGATGTATTTAGTGGCTGTGCCACCTTCTAATATTAATCCACCAATTGGTAAATCCTGCCATCCTTCTTTACTCATTCTCCCTTCACCTCCTGATATGCCCGTTTAATTGAGTTAATATTGCCGTCAATTACCTCGGGTTTAGACTTGAATTTTTTAGTCAGTTTTTTGTGGGTATCTTCAAGCATCCTTTCAAAATTCAGCAAATTGGTTGCCTTGATTAATGCCCCAAGCATAGGGGTATTGGGGATTTCCTGTCCTAATTCCTGTTTGGAAATGGTAGAGGCATCAACCGTCCATAATTTTCCGCCAAAATTTGGTAATTTATCCTTCATTACCTTTGGTTCCTGATTGGTGTTAATCAAGATTACCCCGTTTTGTTTTAATCCTTGTGTAACATCTATTGTTTCTATCAAGCTTGGGTCAAGTACCACTACGACATCAGGGGAATCAACACCACAATGCAAAGTAATTGGTTCATCACTCAGGCGATTGAATGCTTGAACTGGGGCACCCATCCGTTCCGGACCATATTCTGGGAATGCCTGAATATATTTTCCTTCACCCAGGGCGGCATCTGCAAATAGAATTGCCGCAGTTTTTGCCCCCTGTCCTCCGCGGCCATGCCACCGAATCTCAAAAAGTTTTTCCATACATACACCTCCTGATTTTAATTAAAAATTAAAAGTTAAAAGTTAAAAATTGAGGAAAAATTACTCTCTTATTCCTCAATTTTTAATTTTTAATTTTTAATTTATAATAATCTTCGCCCTTCCATTGCCTTAGCCAGGGTTACCTCATCAGCATATTCCAAATCCCCACCAACCGGTATGCCATAGGCTATGCGGGTTAATTTTGGACCCAAAGGTTTAATTAACTTAGTCAAATAAAGTGCGGTTGCCTCACCTTCTACATTAGGGTTGGTGGCTATAATTATTTCTTCTACATCCTCAATTCGGTTAAGCAATTCTTTTATCCTCAGATGGTCAGGTCCAATGCCATCTAAAGGTGAAATCGCACCACCTAAGACATGGTAAATTCCCTTATATTCCTTAGTTTTCTCCAGGGCAATTATATCTGAGGACTGTTCTACCACACAGATAAGTTTCTTGTTTCGGTTAATGTCCTGACAAATTCTGCACGGGTCATCTTCGGTGATATTAAAACAAACAGAGCAACTTTTTATGCGCTCTTTTACCTCAAGCATAACATCAGCTAATCTTTTCACCTCTTCTTTTGGTGTTTTCAAGATATAAAATGCCAATCGCTGAGCCGTTTTGGGCCCTATGCTCGGCAATCTGGATAATTCCTCTATTAATCTGGTCATCGAAGGGGCTAAATACATCTTAAACTAATCCTCTGGATTGGAAATTAGAAATTAGAAACTAGAAAATGGAAATTGGAAAATGGGAAAAATAGATACGATTTCTCTCTCTTTTCCCAATTTCCAATTTCTAATTTCTAATTTCCAATTTCTAATTCATCCTAATCCTTTTAATAACCCTAAGATATTCATTCCACCTGTTAATTTCGTCAATTCCGCACCAACTAATTCATTGGTTTTAGCCAGTGCCGCATTTACCCCCGCACAAACTAAATCCTCCAACATCTGCTTTTCTTTAGGATTGATTAATTCCTTCTCTATTTTGATACTGATAATTTCTTTCTGTCCATTGGCGGTAACCTCAACCATACCTCCACCAACGGATGCCGTAACTGATTTTTTGGCTAATTCGTTTTGAATCTTTTTCATCTGTATTGTCATTTGTTGAACCTGTTTAAAGATATTTTCCATTTTTTGATTTATTCCTCCTTTTTCTGACCCTACTCCTTTACACACATTTTTTAGCCACAAAAACACAAAGGCACTAAGAGAGAGCTTTGAGTCTGGAGCATAGAGCATGGAGAAAAAAGAATTTCCCTACTCCGTGCTCTTTGCTCAAGGCTAATTCTTTGTGTCCTGGTGACTTTGTGGCATATCTTTCGTTTCTTAATATTTCTCATTTTGCAGAAGTCTTAATACCTGATACCTTATTCCTTTATTACCTCCGCCTCTGGAAAAACATTTAAAACCCTATCCAATACCCTGGTTTTAGAAGCAGTTTCCTCAACGAGGCAAGTCCCTTGTTGTGCAGATGATTCCCCATCAATAGATGAGGCTTGCTTCGTTATCGTTTTAATCCTCACCTCATGATTTAGTATTTCCTTGATTTTCCCTTCGATAAACTCCTTGTTTTCACGATTTTCTATCCTTTCCTTATGAAATGTCTCACCCTTTTTAAACCCGAGAGTCAGGGTATGGTTGCTTACATCGATAATCTCCCCAACCGCCAGACAGGTATCTAAAGAAGGTTTTCCCTTCTTGATATGTCTTCGTAATTCAGGCCATAATTCCTTTGCTTGTTGGATAGAAAACCCCAAATTTTCGGGTATATGGATAACCTTATTTATTGGTTCTTCGGTTCGGTTCGTCAATCCCTCTATTTTTTGTTCAACAGTTGAAACAACTGGCGGTTGAGGAGGAGGGCTAACCTCTTCCTTAGATTCCTTTTCCTTGCTTCCTATCTCCTGCTTTAAGCCTCCTGGTTGAAGAGGAGTAACCTTTTCTATTTTTGTGGCTACATAATTTTTATCACCCTGGACAATCTTTATTAACCCTACCTCTAAAATCAATTTTGCCTGCAGGGGAAATAGCCGCATCTTTTCATTTATCTTTTGAAACTCCTCAATCATACTTAGCAATCGCTCGTAGGTAAATGATAAAGATTGTGCCTCTAATAATTTTAAACTATCCGAGGTAAGATCTATGACGGAATCTGGTGGACAACCAGTTTTAATCAGAAGTAAATTACGTAAATGTATCATAAACTCCCGTACAAATTGTCCCAAATCCATTCCTTCATCCACCAGGTCATTTAACAACTTAATTATCGTATTTGAATCTGATTTGATTATTGCCTCGCAAAAATCGAGCAATACTTCTTGTTTAATTATGCCCAATATCGCCAGAACATCTTCCTGGGTTACATGATTGCCGCAGAAAGAGACCACCTGGTCCAAAATAGACTCTGCATCCCGCATACTTCCTTCGGCGGCTCGGGCAATAAAGGTTAAGGTTAAATCATCTATTTCTATCTTTTCTAAATCAGCTACCTTTCTTAACAAGTTACAAATTTCGGTTATAGATATTCTTTTAAAGTCAAATCTCTGACATCTTGAGAGAATCGTTTGAGGTACCTTATGAGGTTCAGTTGTTGCAAAGGCAAAGATAACATGAGGAGGAGGCTCCTCTAATGTTTTCAACAAGGCGTTAAATGCCTCATTGGTCAACATATGGACCTCATCGATGATATAAACCTTATATCTTGCCTTAGATGGCAAAAATTTAACCCTTTCCCGTAATTCCCGTATCTCATCAATTCCACGATTTGAGGCACCATCTATTTCTATCACATCCAGTGAATATCCACCGGCAATCTCCTGGCAGGATGAACATTCACCACAGGGAGTAATAGTTGTACCCAAATCACAATTCAGGCACTTAGCCAGAATCCGTGCTGTAGTAGTTTTTCCTGTCCCTCGTGAGCCGGCAAATAAATAGGCATGAGCCAGGCGATTAGTGGTTATGGCATTGCTCAATGTTTCTTTAATATGTGGCTGACCGATTAAATCTTTAAATGCCTGAGGTCGATATTTCCTGGCTAAAACCTGATAAGACATAAATATTAATCCACCTGTAAAAAATAGGTATTGGGTATCAGGTGTCAGGTAAGACTAATAAAAGAGGGAGCAAAACTCCTTTCCTCACTTTTTACCTGATACCTGATACCTGATACCTGATACCTATAATAGTATATCTCAAAATGCCAATATGTCAAGAAATATTTTTTGATTGACAAATGATTATTTGTATGCTATAATAATTATGGTGAATGGGAAACCTCTTACCGATTACCACTTACCATTTACCCTAAAAAAAAGAGGGGGCGAAAAGGGTTCGACGGGGATAAACGAAGCATAAGTGGCATCCCGAGGTGCTGTCAGGCCTCGTAAAAAAGGCAGCAAAACAAATAAACGCCAATCACAACTATTTAGACGGTTTGGCATTAGCTGCTTAATTAAGCAGCTACATCCTGATAATGCTTGTCTGTAGGATTATCAAGGGTGTCAGCTCGACAGACTGGCTACCTATTGTTTTGCTTGGGCAAAGGTAGTAAGACAAAACAAGCTAACTTCCTTTGTATCCCTACTTGAGAGGAGACAAAAGAGGTGAAATTAAAATCTCAAGTTATGGATGTAGAGGCTTATGTATTTGTATCTTCAGACGCGGGTTCGATTCCCGCCGCCTCCACCAAAAAGATGGTCACACCTTAAAATGTAGAAAGCTGAAGTAATAGATTAGTAATTAGATAATTGGTCAGTAAAGGAAGGGTTGTTCCCCTTCTCTTTCCCCTACTTATATTTTTTCTCCCTGAATAATTACGCTAACTTTACCCACAAATTGGACACGCACTCTTAATTAAAAAAGGATTTGACAAATAGGGATTAATATATTATAATTATAGCAGTGCCGAAGTGGCGAAATTGGCAGACGCACTGGACTCAAAATCCAGCGGATCTTGCATCCATGTGGGTTCGACTCCCACCTTCGGCACCAGGATAAAATAGGACTTATATGACCTAGAGAACACATAGAACTGTAAATGGAGAGGAGATGGAAAAAGAAACGATAATTCCAATTTATATCGAAGATGAAATGAAAAGTTCATACCTTGATTACGCCATGAGTGTCATCATCGGCAGGGCATTACCTGATGTGCGCGACGGGCTGAAACCGGTTCATCGCCGGGTGCTTTATGCTATGAATGAATTAGGTATGGATTCGGATAAACCTTATAAAAAATCTGCCAGGGTTGTTGGTGAGGTTTTAGGGAAATATCATCCACACGGAGATATGGCCGTATATGATTCCATGGTTCGGATGGTGCAGAATTTCTCGCATCGCTATCAATTGATTGATGGACAGGGAAATTTTGGCTCTATCGATGGTGATAATCCAGCCGCTATGCGATATACGGAAGTCAGATTTACCAGATTCGCCGAAGAACTCCTTCAGGACATAGATAAACAAACCGTTGACTTTATCCCAAATTTTGATGAAACACTAAAGGAACCTACGGTACTACCAGCGGTTTTACCTAATTTACTCCTGAATGGCTCTTCAGGCATTGCCGTTGGTATGGCCACCAATATCCCCCCGCATAATTTAGGGGAGTTAGTTGATGGAATTATCCATTTGATTGACAATCCTGATGCTGTTGTCCAGGACCTGCTCCAGTTTATCCCAGGACCCGATTTCCCTACAGCCGGACTTATCTTTGGTGTTGATGGAATAAAAGACTATTATAGTACCGGTCGAGGGAAAATTATCCTCCGGGCTAATGCCAGAATAGAATCCTTAAAAAGCGGGCGAGAGGCAATTATCATTACAGAAATACCCTACCAGGTTAACAAAAAAAATCTTATCGAGAAGATAGCGGAATTAGTCAGGGAAAAGAAGATCGAAGGAATATCGGCCTTACGAGATGAATCCGACCGCGATGGGATTCGTGTGGTCATAGAATTAAAACGGGATGAAAATGCCTATGTCATCTTGAATCAACTCTATAAACATACCCAGATGCAAATTACCTTTGGCGTGATTATGTTAGCTATAGTCGATAATCAACCCAGGATATTAAATCTTAAAGAATTAATCGAGTGCTACCTCAAACATCGACAGGAGGTCATCATTCGAAGGACTAAATACGAGTTACAATTAGCCGAGGAGCGAGCTCATATTTTAGAAGGATTAAAGATTGCCTTATCTAACCTTGATGAGGTGATTAAAATTATCAAAGAGTCTAAAACCCCGGCAAAGGCTAAAACCTCATTAGTTACCCGATTTGAATTAACACCAATTCAGGCGCAGGCGATATTGGAAATGCAATTACAAAGATTAACCGGCCTGGAGCAAGATAAACTAAACAAAGAATATCTGGGAGTAATAAAAAACATTGCCGAATTAAAATCGATTCTTGAATCCAAAAGAAAGGTTTTGGAGCTCATCAAAAAAGATTTAATCAGGCTTAAGGAAAAATTTGCCGACCCAAGAAGAAGTCAGATAATCCAGGAGGCCGTAGAATTCAACCGTGAAAACCTGATTGCCGAGGAGGATATGGTTATTACCATTTCCCATTCAGGATATATCAAACGGATACCTCTCAGTGTTTATAAGATGCAAAAACGCGGTGGAGTAGGTGTCGCCGGAATGACGACTAAAGAAGAGGACTTTGTCGACCAATTATATGTTGCCTCGACGCATGATTATATCCTGTTTTTTACCAACAAAGGTAAGGTATATTGGTTAAAGGTTTATGATATACCGGAATTGGGAAGAATAAGCAAGGGTAAGGCTATTGTCAATCTACTTAAATTAGGAGAAGACGAGCAGATTGCGGAATCTATTTCTATTCGGGAGTTTAATGAAACTGATTATCTCATCATGGCTACCCGAAAAGGATTGGTTAAGAAAACTAAATTAAGTGCCTATAGTCACCCGCGGGTGGGAGGAATTATTGCCCTATCATTGATAGGGGATGATGAATTGATAAGGGTTGAACGCACCAGTGGGAATGATGATATTATTTTATCCACGATGATGGGCAAGGTAATTAGATTTAGTGAAACCCAGGTTAGGGCTACCGGTAGAACTGCCTCTGGTGTCCGAGGGATAAGGCTAAAAGAAAATGACCAGGTAGTGAGTATGGAGGTAGTTTGTGAGGGATTGACACTCCTGACTGTAACAGCTAATGGCTATGGTAAAAGAACAAAATTCGCGGATTATCGACGTCAATCAAGGGGAGGTCAAGGGGTAATCGATATCAAGACTGTCCCCAGAAATGGAGCGGTCATAGGTATTTGTGAGATAAAGGATACCGATGAGGTGGTTATGATTACCAGTACAGGAATGGTGATACGTTGTCCGGCAAAAGATATTTCCGTCATTGGTAGAAATACACAGGGAGTCAGGCTAATCAGACTCAAAGAAGAGGATAAATTGATTGATGTGGTTACCGTAGCTAATGAGGAAGAGGTGTAATATGACCTATAAATCTTATAAGACCAATAGGACATATAAAACCTATTGAGGAGATAATAAGATAAGATGTTTCGTCGCAGAAGGCGTAGAACTTATAAAACACCGGTAGTATATCCAAAATCACCATTTCTTAAACCCAGGAAAAAAATTTCGATATTAACCCCCCTGGGAAAATTTATTCTCGTTATTAGTCTTCTATGTTTTTTTGTAATAATAGGAATTGGTGCAGGGGTTATTGTTGCCTTCACCAGACACCTGCCTAATTTAGACCCCGTTTTAAAATATGAAGGGATGGAGGCCTGGAAATTTCCTACCAAACTTCATTCCGTAGAGAACAAATTAATAGCTGATTTTGCCGAAGAAAAACGGGAATTGGTGAATTTGGACCAGATTCCTCAACTATTAAAAGACGCGGTGATTCTGATTGAAGATAAAGGGTTTTATAAACATAAAGGGGTAGATTTCACGGGTCTTATCCGCGCCTTTTTAGTCAATCTCCGCTCAGGAAAAATCTTGCAGGGTGGCTCTACCATCACCCAACAATTAGCCAAAAATCTATTCTTAACCCAGGAGCGGTCATACCGCAGAAAGATACAGGAAATATTGATTGCCTTATTAATCGAACGCAAATTAACCAAAGAGGAAATATTAGAAAGGTATTTTAATAAGATATATTATGGACATGGGAATTATGGGGTTCAGGCGGCTTCGTTGTATTATTTTGATAAGCCTGTTAATGACCTGTCCGTAGCTGAAATAGCTATGATAGCCGGATTACCCAATTCACCGGTTAATTATTCTCCGGTTAGCTATCCTCAAAAGGCTATTAAACGACAGGTATTTGTCTTGAACCGAATGGAAGAAGAAGGACTGATTACCTCGGAGCAAAAAATTGCGGCAAAAAATGACTTTGAAAAAGAGGTAAAAAGGATTTCCAGGAAGAAATTTGCCAAGACAAAAACTACGGTTAATAAAGCACCTTATTTTACCGAGTATATTCGTCAGATACTCGAACAAAAATATGGCAGTAATGCCCTTTACACCGGTGGATTGAATGTCTATACGACATTGAATTTAGCGATGCAGGAGGCGGCTGAAGAGGCACTTGTCAAGGGACTGGAGCAACTGAATGCGGCGAAAAAACCAGGTGAGCCACGCATAGAAGGGGCACTTCTGGCGATGGACCCGCGAACAGGAAATATCCTGGCCATGGTCGGAGGCTCTGGTTTTACCCAAACTAATCAATTGAATCGTGCCATCTACGCTAAAAGACAACCAGGCTCTGCCTTTAAACCTATTATTTATACCGCCGCTATTGACCAGGGCTTTACCCTTATAAACATCCTTGATGATTCCCCTAAAACTTACATAGGCGTTGACGGCGAAGAATGGAGTCCAACTAATTATGATAATGACTTCTATGGACGGGTTACCTTGAGAACGGCTTTAGAACTTTCTCTTAATTTAGCCACGATTAAGTTATTAGAAGAGGTTGGTGTTCGCAGGGTAATCGAGTATGCCCGTAAAATGGGCATTAAAAATAAATTACCGGCTGATTTATCATTGGCACTGGGAACCGCACAGGTTACTCCATTAGAGATGACAAAAGTCTTTGGGATCTTTGCCAATCAAGGGATTAAAGTCGAACCTATAGCTATACAATCTATTAAAGACCACAAACAAAATCTCTTGGAAGAGTGGACAACAAAGGAAGAAAGGGTTATCTCCCCCCAAACTGCTTACCTGGTTACCAGTATGTTAGAGGGTGTCGTTCAACGGGGAACGGCAAAATATTCAGTTGGAAATAAAATAAACAGGGTGGTAGCCGGAAAAACAGGCACAACAAATGATTATGTAGATGCCTGGTTTATTGGTTTTACACCGGAATTGGTGGCTACGGTCTGGATTGGTTATGACCGCGGACAAAAGAGTTTAGGCCCTGGTCAAGCAGGTGGAGTAGTAGCCGCACCTATCTGGACAGAATTTATCCAAAAAATCCTTCCTTTATTAGAATCAACAGATTTCACTGTCCCAGCTGGAGTTAATTTTGCTATTGTTGACCCATCTACGGGTATGTTGGACACTAAACACTGCCCAAAAACCAGGTATGAGGTATTTGTCGAAGGTAATTGCCCAACGGAATATTGCACTTATCATGGTGAAGAAGAAGGAGAGGCAATAGAAGAACTTGGTGTCGGAGAATATGAATCTCAATCCTCCTCGACGACTACCCTTGTTGAAGAGGAAAAACCACAAACAGAACCGGAAGATTTTGATAAAATAAGACTTGACGAATAGGTATCAGATTAAATGCCTATTCGAAAAGTTGGGAAAGCCGAATTTGTTGAAAAAAATACCCTCAATAAGTTGAGGCTTCCAATTCCAATCCCGTAAGGAACAGTAGTGGTTTAAAGAGAGGTGTTTTTTAAGGGGAGAGAAACCCTTTTTGGAAAAAGTTTT
>SBAY01000345.1 GCA_005239945.1 Nitrospira sp. | reverse complement strand
TTGTCAAAGACCTGATAAGACGAAAAAAGCAGGGTAAAGATATTACCCTGCTTATATTTTTAAACTTATGCCCTAAATTCGATAGACTCTTTTTACATAAAAGTAGTATAGTATAGTATAGTATAGTATAGTATGTCTGATGCTCATTCTCCTTATCTCCTTTTCAGGTTAAATATAGTATAGCACAATTTAGAGAAAATGTCAAGAGGTTTTTTTAGAAATTTTTGAAAATCTGATATAAGAGAACTTGTGTAGGGAAATTAATAAGCAATAGAGAGTTCTCGCAAAGCACGCAAAGGGAAAAAAAATGTAACTATTTACCCAAGTGAAGTGTAACAAAGGAGAATGGAGGAATATGGAAGGAGAAAGGGAGAAAATATGGAGAGGTGGGGAGAAGAAAAGGATGAATAAGAGTTTTTCCCCAATTCTCCCTTTTCTCCATTTTTCCTTGCTTACACAGGTTTCAGATGGCTAAAATGTTACGAAAAAATAATAATATATTCTTTTCTTCCCCTTTGCGAACTTTGCGAGAGTTCTCTTTGCGTCTTTGCGAGAAATCTTCATAACTTATAAGGGTCTTTACAGAAATACGGGAATACATCCAATACTGTTTAGTGTTTAGTATGATTTAGCATTCTGAACAGTATTGGGTTTGCCCTCAATGTCTCCACTGGCAATAAAGAAAGTCGACTTATTTTCTCTTGTAATTCTAATTAAAAATCGCAGAGCTTCATTCACCGACCCAGTATTCTGAAATACCTCTGTTACATCTGGCTCTAAACGGACGAATTCACCAAACTTATTCCTCCCAGTACCAACTTTTCTCACCCACAAATTCCTTAAATCATACTCTGGACGAAGATCATCCTCTATTACTGTCTTAACCTTCTTCATAAGTTTCTCGCTCCTTTCGTGTTACTTCTCTTGCACTAATTAAACGAATCGCATTCTTTTGTTCCGTATACGACACAATCAATAAATGATTCCGTTGTGATTGTCCAATGATAATATACCGATGCTACTCATAAGAATGATCAGGATCGTAAAAGTCAACATAGAATGGATCATCGAAAACGGTTTTGGCTTCATCAAATGAAATCCCGTGTTTTGACAAATTGGCCACTGCTTTGTTTTCATCCCACTCAAATTCCCTGAACATTAAAAATACCACCATTTATTTCAAATTGCTTATCACTTTCCTATATCACTTTAGGCAAAAGTTTCACTTCACTGTCTTTTTTCTTCTATCCCTGCGGTTTTATATTACTGCAAGATAGACTCGACATTTTGAAGTATAGCATAAATAAAATATTCCGTCAAGAAAATTTTTTATATTTGGGGTCGGGGGTCGGAGAGACCGTTCAAAATTTGGGACTTATCTTTAAAAGGGCTAATTCTCTAGTATTTTTAAGGGGTTATCTATAATTCTCTTTGTTTAAGCCACTTTTTTCATCCCCAAATTTTCATTCGACATTTTTAATCTCTCAAAATGTCCCGTAGGGACAATATATCGGTAGCAATAAATATCATACAAACATAAATGCCGTAGGCATGATATATTTAAAATTCAATTGGTTTGAAATTATATCGTTCCTACGGAACTTCTGGTTTGTCTATGGTTATTTGCTACCGATATTATGTTCCTAACGGAACTTGGAAAAGGTAAATGTAGGATAGGATATGTCCCAAATAGAACTACTCATTCCGAACAGTATTGGGTTTCATTAAAATTAGAAGCAAGAATGAAATGCTAAAGCATTAACTCCAAAATCCAAACAAAGTAAAGGTTGTTACCCTGATTTGAATCATGCCCCATTAAATATTCGCTGCCTCATTAATCTTCAAACATATACCCCATCCATCTCCTTTACTTCAATCTTATCATGAGCAAATTTATCTTAAGTTTCTTGATAGATGTGTCGATAACAGTAATAGCATTTCAATTCTTCCTTTTTCAAACAATCTTACCAAAAATGTCAAACCAATTTTTTATCCGATTTTCAAAAATTTAGTCCCAAATTCTGAACGGTCTCAAAAATACCTTGACTTTTAGTAATAATTCAAAAAGGGGTGTTTTTTAAGGGGAGAGAATCCCTTTTTGAACCATTACTAAAGGTTGGGAAATTTTCGAAGGACTAAAAAAACATTTGACATTTATTCCATTCTGGTATATACTTATGAGCAAGAGGTGAAAAGGGGGTTGAGTAATTAAAAATTAAAAGTTAAAAATTAAAAATTAAGGAAGGAGAAGACAATTCATAATTTTCAATTCATATATTTCCTTCTTTCTTAATTTTTAATTCATAATTTTTAATTATACGAGGGGGCTTAAAAGATGGGGATAGTGATAAAAAAATATGGGGGAACATCTGTTGGTAGTCCAGAACGGATAAAAAAAGTAGCTCAGCAGATAATAAAAGCGAAGGAAAAAGAACCGGAAATAGTGGTCGTAGTCTCTGCAATGGGCGATACTACTGATGACTTAATCGAATTAGCCCACGAAATTACTCAACTTCCTGATGAGCGAGAGATGGATATGCTCTTATCCACAGGAGAGCAGATTTCATGTGCCTTATTAAGTCTTGCTTTGATTTCTATGGGATGTCCTGCGGTCTCTTTAACCGCTCAACAGGTAGAAATTTTAACTACTGATACCTACACCAAAGCCAAGATTCAAAAGGTATCTACTAAGCGCATATTAAAAGAACTAAAGGCAAATAAGGTAGTAGTTGTCGCTGGATTTCAGGGCATCACCGAGGACCAAAACATTACTACCTTAGGCAGAGGCGGTTCTGATACCACAGCAGTAGCCTTAGCCGCGGCATTAGAAGCGGATATTTGTGAAATATTTACCGATGTAGATGGTGTTTATACCGCAGACCCGCGGATTGTTAAAGATGCCCGTAAGTTAGAGTTAATTGCTTATGAAGAGATGTTAGAGTTAGCCAGCGCCGGGGCAAAGGTTTTACAATCTCGCTCAGTGGAGATGGCTAAAAAATTCGGGGTTAAAATTCATGTCAGGTCTAGCTTCAATAATTTACCTGGCACAATAGTTTGTGAGGAGGTAGCAGATATGGAAGACATATTAGTTAGTGGTGTAACTTCAAATCTTGATGAGGCAAAGATTACTGTTTTGGATGTTTCTGATAAACCAGGTATGGCGGCAAGGATATTTACTGAATTAAGCGAAAAAAATATTAATGTTGACATGATTGTGCAAAGTGCCTCGGAGAATGCAACCAATGATATCTCTTTTACCGTCACCAAATCCGATTTACTTAGAGCCGTTCAAATTATGAATGTATTAATTAAAGAAATAGGTGCCAGAGGCATAATTTCTGATGATAATGTGGCTAAGGTATCTATTGTCGGTGTAGGCATGCGAAGTCATTGCGGGATAGCCTCTAAAATGTTTTCTGTGCTTGCCTCAAAAGGGATTAATATCGATATGATTAGCACCTCTGAAATAAAAATCTCCTGTATTATTAAAAGAAACTATGCCGAAGAAGCGGTTAGGGCATTACATGACGCCTTTGATCTGGCTAAAAAAGATAATCGTTCAGAATTTAGGGTTTAGGGTTCAGGGTTTTAAGGTAGTGTAAATTTTTCTACTGTATAGAGGAACGCTGACGTAACCACTCAGTGAACGGTGGGAAAATTAACGCAGGGTCCGCAGAGAAAAATAAAAAAATCTTAATCTCTGCGAACTCTACGAGCCCTCTGTAATACAAACTTGCAAGATCTCGTTTTTTTAACAAAGTTTTTTTCATACAGCCTTTGATAGAAGCGGTATATTCGTTTGTCGAAAGATTAGGG
>SBAY01000258.1 GCA_005239945.1 Nitrospira sp. | reverse complement strand
CCCTATGCGTGGGATTTGGTGCTGAGATGGTTGCTAACCTTTACTCAGACCAGACTTTCACTGATAAGAACTAATAAACTTGCTCGGCACACTCATTTAGAAGAACTCCTGCCTACTCCCTTACAGTATAGAGAACTGGTGAAAACAATCACTCTACTTCAAGAAAAATATGGTTCTGGAATAATTGAATGGGGAGACCCTATTGATCATCTAATTAGGTTTAGAACTTTAGCCAAACACTGCGTCAATATGGTTGATATCAGCGCAAATGGAGATATAATTCCATCACCATATCTTCCTCTAACAGTGGGTAATATAAGAAGGCATGGTATTAGTGAATATTGGGATGCAGGACTTGTAAGAATATGGGAACTGCCAGTAGTGAAAGAATTTGCTGAAAAAATTCACTCAGTTCCGGATTTTGGAAAGAAGGAAGAAGTCGCACCTACTGTCTGGTTTGATAAAAATATTAAACTTGATATTATTGACGACAATTTATTTAAAGGAGGTAATTAAAAAATGGCCACGACACAAAAAGACTATCCAATTTTTAAAAAAGGGAATCTCTTATATGAAAGAGAGGAAAAAGAGGGATATTGGACAATTACGCCTAAATTTCACCCTGAGACTCGAGAATTGGTGATAAATTTCACTGCTCGAAAAGTATTAGAACTCTGTAATGGAAAAAGAACTATAGACGAAATAGTAGAGGAGATGAAAAATAACTTCCCAACAATATCTAAAAAAGAGATCCAAAAGGATGTATATGATACCATTGGAAGATTTTCTCGCTTTCTGGTTATTGAATGGATTGGAGAAAATCCTTTTCTGTATAAGAGAGAAACCATACTTTCTGATGATCTTACTCTAATGATAGCACAAGAGGATGATATTTTAAGGATTAAAAAGTTTATTGATGATTCAAATATCTTTCAAAACGATAGACAAATTGAAGATAAATCTAATCTCTTTTTTTATAAAAATCCGTTCGCTTCTCCATTAGAGTATGACGAGGTTTCACTTCGTGCAAAGCTTTTTAGTTTTATAGAGGACTTCTTTCCTTTTAATAAAAGGAGAAGAAATAGCAGGTCTTGTGAGTATTTCTCCACCTATTGTATCTCCTGCCACGGCAGGAATTATTAAAATAATAGCTGCTTCGAAGGACTTTTTGGGAGACCTCCACAGATATGCTTATGATAGTTTACCATTTGTTTCAATAAAAAAGGTTACAAAAATTAAGATACTCGAAAATACTTCTGAAAGATTAAATTCTGAATTAGAAGAAGCATTATTGAATGAAGGTTATAAAGAAGAAGGAATTATGGAGCATGAATTAGGCTTTTCTAATCACTTAAGGAGTCTTGTTAAATATTATTCAGAGGCTTTTATAGAAAAGGTTGAACAACAAAGGATTTGGGAAGTAAAAAGATGACGACCCAAATAAGAAAAAGAATATTGATATTTGTGGTGGTGGGATTATTTATAGAAGCAAGACAATCTCTTTCTGTTAATGTTCAACACCTTATTAAAGAAGCAAAAACAAAATATATAAGGTTTGAGAAAACAACTGAAGATATGGTTATTTTACAACAGACAACAACATCTTATTCCAAAAGAGAGATAGTTTCTGAATTAAAATTATTTAAAAAAAGAGAGAAATGGAGGTTAGAATCTGCAATAGTAAAGCCATTGTTGACGGAAAAAAAGACTATCCTTATTTATGATGGGGAAGACACTTGGATGGTTACTTCGCTAGGGAAGAGAAAACTTACCAAAGAGGAATGTTCCCAGACTCAGGTGGAGGGAAATTGGTGGGATTTGACAACAGAAGATGCAAAAATTATAGGGACAGAAAGCTTAAATGGACAAGAGTGTTATATAATTGGGTTTAAAGAAAAGGATAATCCAATTACAAAAATGTGGATAGATAAAAAGGATTTGGTTTTAATTAAGGCAGAAGGTATTGGACAAAAAGATGAAGTTTTAGTTTGGAAATACTCTGATTTTACAGAAGTAGGGAGTAATTGGAAAATTCCATATAAGACAGAGGTATATGTGAATACTGAGATTACTTCTACTGTGCTTATTAAATCTATTGAAATAAACAAAGGATTATCCAATGAACTTTTTGTCCCTGAGAAAGAAAAAGATTTAAAGATATTTGATATACTAAAAGAGATAATTAAATAAAGATTATAGGGATATCTGGGATATGAATATAGATGCTTATAATTCTGCCTTATAGTAAGATTGAATTTTATGTTTTGAGAGCTTAAGGGTATATGTTTAGCGTCTACTCGATTTTAACACCTACCTTCGTAAATCTTTGTAAAGCAAGGACATAGAAATCCATTTGGACAGCATTTGGACAGGAATACATCCCATATTTTATTTTGGAAAATATGGGATGTCCCCCTGTCCCCACCCCCCTGTCCCCAGCACCATATTTTTATACCAGCATTACATTATTCTATATAGGTTTTGTAATGAATGTCTTAATACTTTATATTCATTTACTTCCAATTACCTTAAGTGAGATTTCATTTGATGGAGAGAACTTTGTCCGGGAATTAGCACTTTTCAGGATGAGCAAAAAATATAAAAAAGTTGACTTTTACAGATAGGTATGATATTCTTATCAAGAGGAGGTAATTTGGTGTTTATGTTGAAATTAGAGGAGTTAAGAAAGGAATATAAAAGTTTTCTTGGAAAGAAAAAGATTATAGCTGTTGATAAGATAGATTTAGAAGTACAACCCGGAGAGATAGTAGGATTCTTAGGGCCAAATGGAGCCGGGAAAACTACCACTATAAAGATGATATGTGGTCTGGTAAATCCTACAAAGGGACAAGTGCTAATAGATGGATATGATATAAAGAATGAAAGGAAAAAGGCTCTTAAGAAAATAGGCGTAGTATTAGAAGGCAGTAGAAATATCTACTGGAGATTATCACCTTATGAGAATTTAAGATATTTTGGTAATATCCGTGGGATGAGAACAAAGCAGATAAAAACAAAGATAGATAAACTATTACATTTCTTTAATCTTTATGAAAGAAAAAATGACTTAACCCAAAAACTTTCAAGAGGGATGCAGCAAAAAGTAGCTATTTCAGTTGCATTGGTTACTTCCCCTCTGTTGCTTCTATTAGATGAACCTGTATTAGGATTAGACCCTCATTCATCAAATGAGTTACAGGAAAGAATCATAAAAATTGCCAAAGAAGAAGGGAAAACAATAATTATTGCTACTCATCAGATGGATGTAGCTCAAAAGGTTTGTGATAGAATAGCTATTATAAATAAGGGCAAAATAGTAGTCTGTGATACGGTCAAGAAACTTTTAAACTTACTTGAGGCTCAACATTATGAGTTTAGAATAGAAGGTTCTTTAAATAGTGAATGTAAAGATAAATTAAGTAAGATTTCTCATTTAGAAATTAATGAAGATGGGATTGAGACATTAATCAGTATAAATATAATTAACTCAAGTCTTCTGTACGATATTATTAATCTATTAAAATCAGAGGGTGTTAATATCATAGAAATCCGTAAGCAGGAGGTAAACTTAGAAAAACTCTATTTTCAGATAGTCCCAGAAAGAAAATGAAAGATTTTTTGTTACTTCTTAAAGCAGAAATAGTTCGTGAGTTTATCTCTTTGAAAAGATATCCGATAGAAACCCTTACAGGATTTTGTATAACTTATCTATTCTTTTTAGCAATATTCTTTGGGGCTAAAGCAATGATAGGTAAAGATATTCCATTAAACTTTGGAGATACGGCAAGAGGAATAATGATTGGATATCTAATGTGGCTTTTTGCTACATCAGGTATTGAGGCTATGAGTAATGAAATCTCAGAAGAGGCATTAACAGGGACCATAGAGCAGGTTTATCTGTGTCCAGGCGGACCTATCTATCTCTTATTATCAAGAACATTAGCCGGGCTTTTATCTACTATTATATTTTTACCAATTATTTTCTATATATTACAATTCTCAACAGGGATTTATTTAGAACTCAACTTAAGCTCCATTTTGCCAATATTGATATTAACCTTCATTGGACTATGTGGATTTGGATTCATCTTAGCCGGTATTACATTAATCTTTAAAAGGATAGGGCAATTACTCTTAATTATTCCAATTTTCCCACTTGGATTAGCAATGCTCCCGATAGAGGATTTATCCAGTAATCTTCAGCAAATTACATTATTCTTACCATTGATTCATGGCGTAAAATTAATAAGACTCATCATTCTACAAGACCAAAATCTTATTATTTTATTTAGCAATGGGCAGATTCTCATATTAGCGTTAAATTCTATCTTTTATCTATTCATAGGTATATTAGGCTACAAGATGGCGGATAAGATGGCCAAGGACAAAGGATTATTAGGACATCACTAAGGTGGGTTTCATGCAGATTATCAGGTTATTTCCTTATATAATCTTTTTATTTTTAATAAACATAGAGATGGCATTTCCTCAAGATAATGGTTATATCCTTAGTTTAAAAGATGTCTTAAAAATCACTAAAGAGCGTAATCAAGAATTAATTAGCCTAAAAAAACGAATAGAGGCTAAAAAAGCAGAGTTTTATTTAGCCTACTCAAGGCTATATCCCACTTTAAAATTAAAGGCAGATTCTTCCTACATAAAGGTTATAGAACCCCAAAAATACGAGACAGAATTTACCTTTGGAGATGAAAGGATTACTTCATCCTTTAAGGAATTCTCTCTACCCTATAGTACATCTGTATCATTACTTTTTTCTCAACCATTATTTACAGGAGGAGAGATTATAGCCTCCATTAAACAGGCAAAAGAGGACCTTAATAAAACAGAACTTCAATATCAACTTAAATTACAGCAGATAATCGAAGAAATAGTTGAAGGATATTATAACCTTATTAAGTATATTGAAATAGAAAAGATGTATAAAGATGAGTTGAATAGAGCTAAAATCTTGCTCAATACTATCCAGGCAAAACTTGATGAGGGAGAGATTCCAGAAATAGATATTAGAAGAGCAAAACTCAATTGCCATAAGATTGAAGGAAAGATAATTGAAGTTAAAGGAGAGGTAGAGATTGCAAAAGATAATTTAAAGAGGCTTTTAAATCTACCTCTTGATTCACAACTTGAAGTAATAGATGAGTTAAAATATCAACCAATTGAAATTAAACTGAATAAAGAGTATTTATATAATTTAGCATGTACTAATAGATTAGAAATTAGAGAGGCTCAAATAGAACTAAATAATAAGGAATTATCTGTTAAGATTGCAAAAAGCCAGTATTATCCAAAGGTATTTCTTACTGGAAGTTATATTTGGTTAGGACAGGAAGAGATTTTTCATAAAAGTTGGAAGGAATTTGAAGAAACTCAATGGGATGTTAAATTAAATGTTGAAGTTCCTTTATTTGATGGTGGAGAGAGAAAATCTAAAGTTAAAAGTGCAGAAAGTTACTTAGAAGAGGAGGAAATAACCTTCGAGAAGATAAAAGATTCTATTACATTTGATATCCATCAAGCAATAATCAGGTTGAAAATAGTAGAAAATAGAATTAAATTAGAAAAACAAAATATTGATTTAGCTAAAGATACTTTACGAATAATTAAAGCAAAATATGAAGCTGGAATGATAGATTTAAAAGAGGTATTTGATGAAGAAAACACATTAGGGGAAGTGTCTATAAGTTATATAAATGCATTGGTAGAATATGAAATAACTAAGATGAAACTTTATAAAGCAATAGGGAGAATGGATGATTATGAAAAAGAGAAAACTTCTTAGGTGGATTATCCCTGGTATTATAATTATAATTGTGATATGGCTAGGGCTCTCTTCTTATAAAGGGTTACTTGCTGTTACAACTACTTGTGTTAAGAAAGGGAAATTAAGCGTATCAGTTATTTCAAGGGGAGAAGTTAAACCCACAAAGGAATATCAAATTAAATCAAAAATAGCTGGAATAATCCAGGATGTCAAGGTAGGTGATGGTGATACTGTCTGTAAGGAAGAGGTTCTATTGACATTGGATAAAACCGAATTATTAGCAAGATTGGAAGAAATAAAAAAAGATATGCTTAATAAAACCTTTGAGATAAAACAGGCAAAAACAAATCTTATTGAGGCAGAACTAACACTAAAAAATGCTGAAAGAGAATATGAGTCTCACAAAAGACTTTATGCACTAAAGGCAATTTCAAAAAAGGAATTAGAAAAGATTTATTTAGAATATCAACAATCTCAAGTTAAATATCAATTAGCAAAGGATGAACTTGAGATTAAAGAAAAGATAGATAAAGATGCAGAATATGATTGGGTAACAAAACAACTTGCCTGGACAGAGGTTAAAGCTCCAATATCAGGAAAGATTATAAAGATTGGAAAGGAAACAAAAATTGGTCTGCCAATAACAATGGGTACAGAGCTATTCACTATTATTAACCCTTCCTCTTATCAGATAAAGGCATTTGTTGATGAAATAGATATCCAAAAGATACATGTAGGGCAAAAGGCAAAGATAAAAATAGATGCCTACCCAAAACAATCCATTGAAGGAGAAATTATAAAGATATCTTCCTCTCCTATTATCTATCATAGTAGTGAAATAAAATCTTTTGAGATTACTTTAAAGATTAATAACCATAATCTTGAGCTTTTCCCAGATATGCAATGTGATGTGGAGATAACCACAGAAATAGTCGATGTAGTGAAGATTCCACTTGATGCTATAATAGAATCTGAAGGTAAGAGATACATCTTTACAGTAAAAGATGGTGTAGCTACAAAAAGTAGGATACATACAGGTTTAGAGAGTGTAATGGAGGCAGAAGTAACTTCTGGAGTAAAAGAAAATGAAATCATAATCCTCAATCCTCCATCAAACCTAAAAGATGGAGAGAAGGTAATAATAATCAAAACTTGAGGGAATAGGAAATGAACCTGTTTGAATATATAACTACGACAATAGATGGACTCCTGGGCAATAAGATAAAGTCTTTCTTAACTATGATTGGAATAATTATTGGAGTGGCAAATATAATTTTAGTAGTAGCCGTGTTACAAGGAGGAAAGGCTCTTATATTAGATGAATTTGGTGGGTTGGGTGCTAATCTTATTTATGTTTATAGTCTGCCTGATGTTGGAATGGTAGGATATCTGACCGAAAAAGAAATAAAGGGTATGTGTCAGATACCCCAAATTGTCAATATTACTCCAGAGGTCTTTATAGACACTCAAATAAGAATAGGGAAAAAAGAGAAAAATATATCGGTTATTGGAACATTACCATGCTTTAAGGATATAGAAAGGATTAAGATTCTTAAAGGGAGAGGATTTCTAAGTACAGATTTAGAATTTCAACGGAAAGTATGTATTATTGGAGATACGATTGCCAAAGATTTATTTAAAACACAAGAAGCAATAGGTAAGGAGATGAGGATTAAAGGAATAAATTTTAAGATAATTGGAGTAATGCAGAAAAAAAGGCTATTAGGATTCGAGAAATTTGTTGGTGATACATTCTATATTCCATCTACTACTGCACAAAGGGTATTGGGAATAAAAGAAATTTCCACAGCCCTCATTCAGGTAAAAGATACAAACCAGATAAATAAAGTAATCTCCATCATAAAAGAGTTTTTAAAGAAAAGACATGGCGGTAAAGAACTATTTGAGGTACAAGGGATAGATGAGGTAATCTCGACGATAAAAGTAGTTACGGGGATAATTGCGTTAGTCATAGGATGTATTGCCGGTATATCTCTATTAGTTGGAGGAATAGGGATAATGAACATAATGCTTGTAAGTGTCCGAGAGAGAACCCATGAGATTGGAATAAGAAAGGCTATAGGTGCAAAAAATAAGGAAATACTCATTCAATTTTTGATTGAGTCTTGTATCTTGAGTTTAATAGGAGGAATAATCGGTATAATAATTGGCCTCCTGGGTGCAAACATAGTATCTTTGATTACCAATTTGCCTTTTCTTATCAGCTGGCAATCTATATGTTTAGGATTTGGAGTTTCTTTTGGAGTAGGAGTAATATTTGGAGTCTATCCTGCTAAATGTGCCTCAGCCCTTACTCCTGTTGAGGCATTGAGGTATGAATGAATAGAGAACAGAAGCCAGATAACCAACAAATGGATAAGTTAATAATCAGTTTAAAAAATATCTCCAAGATTTATAAATCAGGTGATAATGTTCAGGTAGAGGCATTAAAGGATGTGTCTTTAGACATTAGAAAGGGTGAATTTGCTGCCATTATGGGACCATCTGGCTCGGGTAAATCTACCTTGCTTAACCTTATTGGCTGTATGGATAGACCAGATAATGGAACTTATCTATTAGAAGAAACAGAGGTAGCTCGACTTTCGGATAATCAACTTGCAGAAATAAGACTAAAGAAAATGGGTTTTGTCTTTCAAACCTTT
>SBAY01000305.1 GCA_005239945.1 Nitrospira sp. | reverse complement strand
TTTGGGCTTTTAAATTTGATTCCTTGATTTTACTAGGGTTTTTAAGGCATACCCCTCCTTTTTTTGACCATTTTTTGTAAAAAGTGCGAAACTTGGGCTTAAACAATTTTTATGAACAAGAATATTTCCAAAACGCTGTTCAATTATTAAACACTTTAATTAAGTCTTTAAATGTCAAACACTTACGACTCTTAAAAAAAAAATTCATGAAACATTTAACTTTTCACTTGACAAAATAAATAAAATTGAGTATACTTTGTTAATCTTAAATTAATAATTTTATGGAACTACAGATTTATTGGGAGAAAAAACTCTTGAATTAAGTTAAAACATACTTGCAACTTTTAAAAATAATAAGGGAATATAACCTTTTTTACATATACCACAGAGATAAATAAGAGAATGGCAATAATTGAGCAAAAGAAGAAAATTATTCTTTTGTCTGAGTTAGAGAAGCATTCTTTTAATCTGTGGTATTTTTATTTTTGGTTTGGTATCACAGGGGAAAAAAAGGGCAAAAAGTAAAAGAAAAGTAATAAGATTTGGTCGGTCTTATCGGCTTGCGCCCTTTTCTTGATACCCTTGCCCTCTTTGTTATTATACACTATTTTTGGGAAAAAGTCAAGGGAAATTTTTAGAAAGGACATATAAGTCTTATATGTTCTATTTCTTAAACCTGGAACGCTGAAGGAGAAAGGCATGAATAATTTCCATGGAATAATTGGTAAAAGTGCTCGAATGCAAGAGGTATATCGACTAATAGATGTCTCGGCCAGGAATAATATTGTTGTTCTTATTCAAGGAGAGACAGGTACAGGCAAGGAATTGGTTGCCCAGGCTATCCATAAACGGAGTAATAGATGTAAATCCCCGTTTGTTCCTATAAATTGTGCGGCCATACCTCATGAATTAGCCGAAAGTGAGCTGTTTGGTCATGAAAAAGGGGCATTTACCTCGGCTATTAAAGAACGGCCAGGCAAACTCGAATTGGCTCATACCGGCACTATACTTTTTGATGAAATTGGGGAAATGGACCTTCTTTTACAAGCCAAATTGTTGCGTGTAGTGGAGGACAAATCAGTTTATCGCATCGGAGCCAGTAAAGCCATTAATATTGATATAAGAATAATTGCCGCTACGAATAAACCTTTATCAAAACATGTCCAAAATGGTAAGTTTAGAGATGACCTGTTTTATCGCATGTCGGTATTTCAGATAAATTTACCACCACTGCGAGAACGCAAAGAAGATATTCCAGATTTAGTTAATCATTTTATAAATAAGGCTAATAAGGAATTTAATGAAGATGTTAAAGGTATTGATAAAAAGGCACTAAATAAATTAATGGAATATGACTGGCCGGGAAATGTCCGACAACTTAGTAATTGTATTAACCGGGCAGTGGTTATGGCTCAAAATTCCTATATTACTATGGAAGATATAATGATTCAGGAATCTTCGTTATCAATTTCATTAGAAAACAAGCCAATATTAGAAACACGGGAGCAGGCCCCCCTGTTTTTGTATAGTAAAAACAACAAAAAAGAAAGTTCCTCTTCGTTAATTGACTTAGAATTAATGGCTATTAAACGGATGCTCCAGGAGAAAAATGGGAATAAAAAGGAGACGGCTAAGGCCTTAGGTATCGGGCGGTCTTCACTATATTGGAAAATAAAAAGACATGATTTAGCCTGATTGTTTGTAGTGGGTTAGTGGTTTCCGTTGGTATATTTAGGAATAAGTCATATAACTCTTATAGGTCATATAAGTCCTAATTCTTTTTACCAATCACGGCTACATTACGCGTGTCCAATAATTAGACACGCAGGTATTCTTTGTAATTGTGTCAATGAGTGTCCAATAATTAGACACGGGTGTTCAATTACAAAACACAGGTATTTTTATATAACTTTAATGAGAATAATAGATTAGCTAAAGATTAAAAAGGTTGGTATAAGATTTGCTATTTACTATTTATAAGTCAGTAAAAATTTACGATAGGGGTAAAAATTTACGATAGGGTTGAAAAAATATGAAAGGGTTGACAAAATTTCTGTCTCAAAGTATCTGGCTATGAGAATGAACCAGGGGTAGAGTCGCCTACACTACCGTTGGTATTTTGTGTTCCTCTCTCTCCAACCTTAACTTAAATCCCATATCCTATTAGTCCTATAGGTCATATAAGTCCTATAATAAATTACGAGGAGGTAATTCTGTGAAAAAAATAATTTGGTTAAGTATGGTCATTGGAGTAATTGGTGGATATTTTTCTACCATAGAGGCTATTTCTATTGTCCCGAGTACTGTCAAACTATCAATTATACCAGGTGAAAGTAAAAGTGGTGTATTTGAGGTTCAAAATAGTGAAAAGGGGGATATCTATGTAGAGTTATTTGTGAAGGATTGGATATTGGAAAATAATAACCGTAAATTTGCTCCCCCGGGAAGTAGTTCTTCTTCATTAAGTGAGTGGATAACCTTTGAGGAAGAGAGTTTCAGAATTGCACAAGGACAGAAGCGAAAAATCCGATATGTGGTAGAAATTCCAGAAAAGGCTGAAGGGGGACACTGGGGATTAGTCTGTTTTAAGTCTCTACCACTAAAAACAGATGGTGGTGGAATTAAAGTAGCCACACAACTTGTTTCCTTTGTTGGCATTGAAGTAGAAGGGACTTTAAAAAGAAAGGTGGAAATAGGAGAGGTCTTAGCCAAACATATAAAAGATAAGGGTTTTATCCTCAAGGCAAAATTGAAAAATCTTGGTAATACTCCGCTCTTCCAACCGTCTCCCAGAGGAATGTTTAAAATTAAGGATAAGAATGATAATATACTTGCCGAAGGAGAGTTAGAAGGACTTATGATTCTTCCGGAAGAAATAGGTGAATACACTTCTAAACCATTCCAATTAAATAATAAAGGTGAATATGAGATGATAATAACCTTTGATTATGGAGAACCAAAATTGATTGGTAGAAAGGTTATACTTCCAGCTAACGATTTTTATGATTGGAAGGTATTAGAAAAAGTAGTCTCTAAAAAATAAGACCTCAAGATGCAAAAAATATTTCTTTTAGGAGCATTAATTATGACCTATACATTATATCCTGAATTTTCTTTAGCTATGTATGGTAAAGGAGATTGGGTATTTAAACTTGAAGGGACTGAGAAAAACCTATCAAAGGCGAGTTATAATATTAACCTTAAAGGGAGAGAAAAAGGATTTTATTTTAAATCATTTTCTACCTTAGGAATAGACCTGGATGAAAAAAAGCCTGAGATAACTAATACGCAGTTAAATATTTATAATAAATCGTATAATTTACAATTAGGTAATTTTTCAGCGGGTATCAGTCAATTAGTCGAGCCAAATTTAAGTTTATTTGGGGTTAGCCTTGAACATACAAAAAAATCTAAGACAAAAACTATTAAATTAATGTCCTTTGCCGGTAAATCTACTACTTCTCCAGTTGTGGGAGTAAAGATAAATACAGAATACGGCTCAAATACATCTTATGGACTATTCTTATTAAATAAAAAGACAACTTCTATGGTTGGCTTGAATTTCTTGAGACCTGTTCATAGATTTTCTTCATTCCAGGGAGAATGTTACCTGGAGAATATGAACAAATGGGGATTGTTATTGAAAGAGCTGATTAATTATAAAAAAACTACCATACAAACTGAATATTCCATCATCGACAATATAGATACATTTAAATTGGTTAGCCTCTACAAAACTAAAAGATTAAAAGCAGAATGCGAATATTCCAGAATGAACCAGAGTAGCTTATGGAAATTAAAGAGTGACCTCAAAACTAAAAATTTCTTTACCGGCGGAGTTATATCTACTAAAAAGAGTGAAGCAGGAACAAATACCTTATCACAGGAAAATTTGTTTTATAGTGGATATATCGGATATAATTTGAAGTTGGGGGAAAAAATTACCCCTTCCATTTCATATAATCATTCATATAGTAACCAATCGGCCTTAGCTACTAAAAACATTACTAAGGGTATTTCCATGGGACTGACTTATCTTGAATCTTCAGTTTCTATATCTACCCCAATCAGTCTGCAACAAGAAAAAAAACAAAGACAAGCCTCTATTACAAATGAGTTAACCTTTAAAAGAGGTATCAAACTACGATATGTCTATTATGGATTTAAACCATGGGTGAGTTTTAATCTGACTACAACCAAGAATAAAACAGGAATTTCTTACCAGGAAAAATCGAATTCTATATCTTACGGAATTAGTAAAAATTTTGGTCGAAATTTATCTTTTTCTTATGACTGTTATCAAACAGAAGCTATATCAGAATCACTGGAAAAGGAAACCATTGATAATCGAATAACAAGATATTTAAGTGCGAGTTATAGATTTCCCAAAATACCAGTGAATTTAAATACAAAGATTTCATGGATAGATAGAAATAAACCTACTTCCTATATATCAATTACCTATAGAAAAGGGGATAAAAAAGATACACTGGTTAAATATCAAGATGAAAAGACAGTCTATACAAAAGAAAGACCAATTATCCTGGGAACTCTAACAAAAGGTATAATCTCTATGACTAAAGAAGTTCCAACACAAGACAACTTACTCAAATTAGGCAGTATAAACATTATGGTCTTTAAGGATGAGGATTTTGATGGTAAATTTGGGGGAAAAGATATTCCTTGCAAGGAGATAAAGATGAAATTAGGTAAGATTCAAACCATGACGGATGAAGATGGTAAAACCTTATTTGTCGATGTACCTGTTGGAACTTATACCTTTTCCATAGATTTTAGTGAGTTACCTATTGGTCTTGCTTGTAAAACAAAAGCTGAGCAAACAATCGAAATAAAGGAAGGTGAGGATATTTACTTGAATTTCCCTATTACTCAAACAGGTAAAATAAGCGGTGGCGTGTTCATAGATAAAAATCGGAATGGTATCTGGGATGAAGAAGAAAAAGGTGCCGGAGATATTCTTCTCTATGCCGATGACAATCCGAAATATACCGCTATTAACGGGAAATATAAATTTACAAACCTCATCCCTGGCATAATCAAGATTAAGATAGACCTAAAATCACTTCCAGAAAATTTTGAGATGACCACTAAAGATAATAGCGAGATTAAACTTTCATCTAAAGAGGAAATAAAGAATATTAACTTTGGCATTGCCGAAATAGAGCCAGAAATTGAATTTGAATAAAGATGTTAAACCTGTCAGACTTGTTTGACAGGTTTGACATCTTAAAGTCCTGTGGTAATATGTCAAGAAAAAAAAGAGCTGATATTTAACTTTTTTGTCCCTGTAATTGGGGACAAAAATGGCATTGAAGGTTAAATGATG
>SBAY01000352.1 GCA_005239945.1 Nitrospira sp. | reverse complement strand
ATTTAACCATCCGAAGTGGAATCTGGTAATCGGTTATCGGGGAAAAAGGTTATCGGTAAAGAGAAAGCAGTAATTGGTTATGACCGATTACTGATAACCGATAACCTTGTACTTCATTTGGGTAAATAATTGCAATCCATCAGTTGATAAGTGAGAGAGCAGTACTTTAAATGGATAGTCTATTTTAGTTTGACTTATTCTTAATTACTCCCATTCCTCTGACCATGGCTCTTCTTTCTCTTTCTCTAACCGTTTGCGAAGAAGTTCTTCTTTCTGTTTCTCTTTTCGAGTTTGTCTTATTTGTTCTTCATATTGTGCCTTTAACAGAAATTGATAGCTCTCCTGCAATTCTTTATCTATAGTTTTTAATATTCTGGGCATATCTTTATAATTTTGTTCTTTTATTTTCAGGAAAGCACTTTTAGCCTCTGAGAAATTGCCCTTTTTGAAAAGAACAATCCCTTGTTGATACCATTTTTCATCCTCTTCTATACTTTCAATTCTCCATTTAATAATATTTTTCAGTTCAGGATTGATATTTTGATGGTCTAAAGACCGCTGGTATGTTTTGATTGCCTGATTAAACCTTTTTACCTGTTCATAGCAATCGCCCATTCTATAGAGAGCCATAGGAACAAGATTGCTTTGCGGATATTCTTGAATAAACTCCTCCAATCTTATTATAGCCATAAAATATTCTTTATTCTGACATAACTCTACAGCTGAATCGAACTGGTGCTTAACCCTATTTTGGTTTTTATATTCAGTTAACCGTTCTTTAGCCTTAGTAGCCCAGATAGTGTTTGAGTACTTAGTTATCACCCGTTGATATTCTTTCATTGCTATTTCATGGTCTTTTACCTGGTCATATTTTTGGGCTTTTTCAAACTGGTTCTGGGCTAATTTGCTGGTAATAATATCACATCCCAACAATCAGACAGCCAACAATAAAATGATAATAAAAACACCTTTTGTTAATAGCATTTTACTTGAGTATTACAACTCCTATTTCACCATTATTACTAAAGAGCACCTTTTTGCCATCTGGGGACCAATTGGGATTGTCTCCCCCCAGATTAGTTAACTGGACGATATAGCGGGGAGAAATAGACGAAACAGCATATATATTTACTATCCCCTCTCGTTTAAGGCTTATCGCCATTATTTTACCATCAGGCGAATAGCTGAATGAGGAGATATGTTCTGGGATACCAATTAAATGTGGTGAGTAAATAAACATTACTTTAGGCACCTCTGAAGCAATTACTATAGGGTAAATGGCCACCTTGTTTTTTTCTATTAGCACCCGACCAACCCCGGATAAAACTTGCTTTTGGTCGCCTCTATTATCACAATATAGAATTTCCTTACTGTCTTTGGACCATATCCAATTAGGTACAATTGTATAGCAGGTAAATTGTTGATGATTGGAACCATCGGCGTTAATTATGTTCATAATATAAAGCGGGGTATAGTAACAGATTCTTTCTCCATCTGGGGAAAATAATGGATATGTCTCCCTGGCAACTTGTTTTATATTTTTTTGATTAGAACCATCCCTGTCCATTATACAAATCCATCCTGACTTAAAGAATAGAATCTTACTGCTATCCGGGTGCCATGAAGGATTACTACAAATGCCGGATGAAGTAATTAAAAAGTTTCTACCTGTGTCAATTCGATGAATCCAGATATTACCATTAGATTGAAAAAGTATCTCTCGACCATCAGGAGACCATTGTGGATTGGCAATATCCCCTGAGTAAATCTCTTTTTTAATGCTTCCCTCCATATTGGTGACAAAGAGGCTTCTATTATTGATAAAAGATACATATCCGCCATCAGGTGACCAGCAATACCGACCATTGCAGGGACCAAGTTTCAGAACATTTATCACCTCCACATTTTTAAGCGGATTGGCACAACCACTGAGTACCAAAACCAATAAAAGCGACATAAACACAAATAACTTTTTATAAAACATTTTTATCCCTCCTTCTTACCCTTTCTTAAATATGGTAACTACGGTAGTGTTTTTAACCTTTTTTTCCTTATAAGAATAGCCTTTTTTCTTTAGAGCCTTAAGCCAACACTCTAATTTATTGTTGGAATAATCAGGAAAACTCATAGCTTCTTCCATTACTTCACACATAGCCTCAGGACAAATTATTTTTACTACCTTGACAAGTTGGTGGTCATCTTTTGTCATAGATTCGATTATACCAAAGATATTGGTTTCGATTGTGGTTTGAGACCCAAATTTCTGGGTAAAATTCTGGATTTCAGCCTGAATTTTTACCACCATCGGTTCATCAGGATAAAGGTAACTAGCCTCTCTGAGATGGTAGTTAGCAGAAGTAATCTTTCCCTGGACTAATTTTTTTTGGGCAGTAGCACAATGGAGAAGGCATAGATACCTTTTTTTCTGTAAAGAAGTTAGCATCTTGCTTGCTTCAGGGTGTTTATAGCCTACTGAGTTCCCTTCTTCCAGGATTTTTTGTGCCTTCAGCAATTTATTGGCATTAACCAACTCAACTGCCTGCCGATACCACTGTTCGACCAATATACCATCTTCCTGCAGAAGTATCTTCAGTTGTCTTTGAGCTTTTTTGTTATTGGGCGACAACAAAAGGATTTTCTTTAATATCTTTGCCGATTCAATCAAATCGCCACTTTTTAATTGTACCTCGGCTAAGTTAAAATGGTATTGAATAGGGTCAGGATTAAGATTGATTGCCTCTTTGAAATTTGCCCTGGCTTCAGAATATTTTCCCTGTTTTAGAGCCTTCTCTCCGGCATTGTTAAGCCAATAGGCATCCCATTTGGGGTCAAAATAATAATAGAAAACCGGGAATAAGGCCAAAAGCAAACAAAGACAGCCAATAATAGCTACCTTAGACCACTGTTTTGGAACATTTTCTGGTATGAATATTTGTCTGCCTGACAAAGAAGTCTCCTCCTTTGTGGCAAATTCATATAATTCTGATTCTAAATGGGTTTTCTCAACATCAATTGGTTTTAGATTCCTTCCACAATTAGGACAGAAATAATTGTCAAGCTCATTTTCCCAACCGCAATTATTACAGAAAAAAACCTTTTTCCTCTTTTAGGGATACCTTCAATCTCCTGTCTGCACCTTTCAAAGAAACTAGAAAAAGAGATTTCTCCTTTAAGCACCTTTTCTAATTGAGTTGAGGAATAGATAGAGGCTATAATTTTTTTAATTTCTTTTTCTTCTTTACCATTTTCTAAATAAGCCTCTTTTAGTTTTTCACATTGATATAAGAATTGAGGTTTAAGGGTCCCATCTAACCCTTTACAGAACAAAGTATAGATGACCATTTGTAGAGACTTGATTTTCAGAGAAGGGCTTAAAACAGATGATTTGAATTTTATCAAGGCTTCCTCATAGAGGTCATTAGCCAGATAAATCAGCCCTTCTTTGTACCTCTCGGAGGCAGTAAAATCTTTAACCCCAACTGTTTTGTCCTGTAGCCTAAGACCGCATAAAGAGCAAAAGATTTCATTTTGGGCATTTGGATGACTACAAACCATTTCCCTCTCCACAAATGGGCTTTCACTTAGTGTCTATTCGAAAAATCGACGGATGCCTCAAGGTGTTGAGGGGAAATGCCCCGAACAAGTTCGGGCTTCCGACTTTTCGGATAGGCTCTTATTCCATCCTTTGAGTCCACCACCAGACTAAAAGCATTATAACTATAATGCCAAATAAAGCTACCCAGCTTGCCATACCTGTCATTGAAAACTCCTTTTTTAACAGGAGGTTCTGTCAAAAGTTTCACTGCAAATTTTTCATAAGTCGCGATGATTAAAGAGGTTATCTACTTTTTAGCCTCCTCCCCCCATTTGACCATAAGTT
>SBAY01000241.1 GCA_005239945.1 Nitrospira sp. | reverse complement strand
TTTCCTAATTTCTACTTTCCAATTTCTAATTTCAATGTTGTGTGAACGGCTATAGTTCAGTAATTATGATCCATCAATTGAGGTGTGACAGAGCAATAGGTTAAACAAGAATCATTCCGAACAGTATTGGTTCTGATCCCAATTCTATTGCGATAAAGATGGGCTTAAAGATTGTTTTCTGCTTGTAGCCTAACCTTTTGATTATCAATTAATTCTAAACCACCTTGATTGATTACCTTATCATGTAAAGTAATGCCCTTTGGAATCTCAACTGATTCTTCACTTTTTAGACCTAACTGAACTCTTTGTTTTTTTGCCTTCCCATCCTTATACAAGTAGATGTAGGCAGCTCCTGACCCATCCTCTTCATACCGTATTGTTTCAAGTGGTAAGATAATTACCTCGTTTTTCTCTTCTAAAATTATCTCACCATACACTGTTTTATTAATACCAATGGCTAAATTATCCTCATTAGATCTAAGGAACCTGATCCTTACCTTAAAATAATCCTTTTCCTCTGATGTTCCTCCCTCAGAAATCATACTAATCTCTTCAATCTCCCCAGCAATTGAGTTTTTTGCATAATACTCTTTTTTTATCGTTACCTTTTGGCCTTCCTTAACCTTAGAGATGTTTTCGCCTGAAACCATTAAAATAGCCCTAATTTCCTTTGGATTTACTAAAGTAATTAGTTCGCTGCCACGTGATACTATCTGACCATTTTTAACATTAATTTTGGTAATTATTCCATCAAATAAGGCTATAACCTCTTTAGGATTGAGTTGTTCTTTTAGTTTATTGATTAAATTTTCTTTCTTTATTAGATTAAGTTTTTCAACTTCTAATTCTGCTAAAGCATCTTCCCTCCGCTTGGCGGCACCACTCTTTTCTCGCATAAAATTTATCTCTTCCATTTCCATATCCTGATAGGAAATAACCCCTAATTCATATAATTTCTTCGATAGTTCATACTTTCGCTGTGCTCTCTCTAAGTTCATCTCTTCTATCTTTATCTCCTGCTTAGATTCGCAAGTTTGTTTTAATAAATTAAACTTCTTTTGGGTTAATCGAAGGCTTTCTTCAGCTTCCTGTAATTCCTCTTTTATAGTCTTAACACTTTCTTCATCAGGGCTAAGAGTAATTATAATTTCTCCCTTACTTGCTTTTGAACCTGGTTTAAGATCTTTAGATATCTGAATTTTACCAGCTATAGGAGAATCTATCCGCACCATATCTTGCGCCTCGATATTTCCCTCTGCCGTCATTTTACTCGTAATTTTTCCCTTGACAGGAGAAATAATGCTGACTTCAGGCTTTTGCTTAAGAGCAACAAGGTATGAGCGTATTTGAAAAATTGCTACAAAAGTAACTACTATTAATGCCAAAATAATAAAAACTTTTTTATAAGTCATGGCCAACTCCAGAGGATTATCTCATAAAATGAGAGGACAGTTCTCCTGTAAGAGTAAGTAATCGTATCCCGGTAAGAAAGCTTTCGGTCTCAATATCCACTATCTCTTCATTTGCTTTATTATATCTTTCCACAATATTAGTTAATTCGGATTGCGATATCACACCCATTTTAAATCTGAGTTTTGCTGCTTCTAAAAGATCGTATGATATCCTCTCCATACTGCTTAAAAACTTTCTTTTATTATTCATCAAATCAATCTCTTTATATACCTCTTTTACCTCATCCTCAATCCTTTTGTTCATCTCTTGAAAATTATATTGTTCTATTTCCAGCTCCTTTTGTTGTTGAAGGATGCCTCTTTTATAGATGCCACTATCATAAATTTTATATTCTACCTTTAAGCCTACCTGAGTTTCATCACTTCTTTTCCCTGATGAATTAAATGGTAGTTGTGTAGAGCAACCTGCTTCTAATGAGACAGCCAGGTTTTTAGATAATCGTGCCTCTTTTAAGGATTCCTCCTTCCTTTTAAGAGAAACCTTTGCTTGGGCCAACTGATAAGTCTTAGCCTTGACTACAGCCTCATCTATAGAAGGCAGGCTATCAAGAAAGGGGGTTAGATCACACATAATAGTAAATTCAGTTTCTGTGTCCAATCCCAAAAGTTTCAGGAAATCTTTTTTGCCCTTTCGATAGTTATCTTCCTCAGAGAGGAGATTAATTTTATCCAATTTATTTTGTAACTCAATGTCCATCATATCTATTTTGGGAATCTCCCCTGCTTTATATTTTAAGTCAGCAATGATGAACAATTCTTCTTGTGTCTCAATTCTTTTTCGATTAAGTTTAATAGACATCTCCTGTCTAATAAGACTTATATAATTATTAACTATTTCACCTATGAGATTTTCTTTAATAGCCTTAATAGCTAATAATGAAAGACTGTAATCATCTTCTATATCCCTTAAAATCTTTCTATTAATCAAAATCTCTTTCGGTGATAAAGGTTGAGAAAGGGTTAGACCAACAGTCGTCTCTGCTCTATCTTCCTTCCCTCCCTTTAAGAAATTATAATTATTTTCTAAAGATAGGACAGCTCCTGTCTTTGAGAGCAAAAACCTTTGTTTGACATTTACTTTTAATTCATGTTTCTCGGAGAGAGAAAGCATTGAATCTATTGATGGACGGCTATATTCTGCTTTCGCATTAAGATAAGTGTTCTCGGCAGCTATGCTCATCGATTCTGATTCCAGGAGAAAGGTTTTATTATTTTTCAACCCTATTCTAATTGCCTCATCTAAAGAGATAATCTGGACATTCCCATTGGCTCCAGCTATTTTCTCAATAAAAAAAATAACCAAAATAATTACCAAAATTTTATAATTAATCATAATTCCATCACTCACCACTAATAATTCCATCTTTTATGTGAACAACTCTTTGGCAAATCGAGCTGACTGACGGATTATGGGTGACTATGATAATCGTGCTCCCCTCTCTATGTAGTTCCTTAAACACAGTTAAAATGTCTTCTGTTGTTTTAGAATCCAGGTTACCTGTTGGTTCATCAGCAAGGATTAACTGCGGTGAATTGACCAGGGCACGAGCAATAGCTACTCGCTGCTGTTCTCCACCTGATAACTCAGAGGGCGTATGTTTAATCCTATCCTTTAATCCGACTTTCTCCAGGACTTCTCTTGCTTTCTTTTGTCTTATTGTTTCCGATAGCCCGCTATAGATGAGTGGTAATTCAACATTCTCTAAGATAGAATAACCAGGTAAGAGATGAAAACTCTGGAAAACAAAGCCTATATAGGCATTTCTTATCTCCGAGAGATTGCTATCAGGCAGGGTGCTGACCTCTTGCGAACACAGACGGTAGGTTCCTTCTGTTGGTCTATGCAGGCATCCTATGATATGAAGGAGTGTTGACTTACCACTGCCCGATTGCCCCATAATAGAGACCAATTCTCCCTTATTAATAGAGAAAGATATACCTTGTAAAGCCTCCACCTTAAGTTGATCGTTTTTATAAACCTTAGTTATATTTTTTAATTCTATGACCATCATCTCAATATCTCCACAGGATCAACCTTGCTTGCTTTTATGGCGGGTTTTAAGCCAGCAAAAAGGCCAATAATGCTTGCTGAAAGTAAACCTATGGCTATTGGTGACAAAGAGATAACAAATGGTATATCAAAAAATGGCGTAAAATAATAGGCTGTAAATAATCCCAAAATTATACCAATTATCCCTCCAGTAAGACAAAGGAATACCGCCTCAGCTAAAAATTGTAGGATAATATCCCTCTCCTTTGCCCCAACTGCTCGTCGTATACCAATCTCTTTAATCCTTTCCATAACACTAATATACATAACATTCATTATCCCTATGCCCCCAACAATAAGGGCTATCAGAGCTATTCCTGCCATGATAAGCGTGGTTCGCTTTACCTCTTTTAAGCCTTCCTCAACCAGATTCTCGTATATATACGGCTTAAGATTTGAGGGCATACGGCCACCCATTCTTTGTTTAATAGCCTTCTCTACCTCTTTTAATAATTGTTTAGTCTTTTTTGCAGAGACGGCTCGAATATAAATTGTTTGGTTTCCCACTGGATCGCCACCCTCTTTTATGATAAACTCTTTTGCCACTGAAAGAGGAAAATATACACTAATTATATCATGTTCTTTTTCTTCACTAAATATCTTTTTGGTTTTGCCAAATCCTACTATCTTTAATCTTTCCTCTCCATAAGCTAAATAGTCCCCTATCTCAAGGTTTTTTTGCATTGCTGGTGCACAAGTATAGGCGCATACTCTACCACACATACCCTTCTTCTTTTTTGAACATCTGCTTGGTTAATAAATCTTCCTCTTATTATTTCAATCTCTGCTACCTTTGCAAACTGTGGATCAACTCCACCCCCACTAAAGCCAACTATTCCACCCTCGTAAGCCAATGCTCCTGGCTCAAAATGGTATTCTAAACCTATTCTACAGGTTTCTGTTATCCCTAAGGCAGAGGGACAGATCCTTTTTATAAAAGAAATATCCCCTTCCCTCAAACTACCAATATCTTTATCATCATTAATACACGCTGGGTCTATTATTACAATATCAGCTCCAAGCCGATTGACAAACTCGTTCACCTTTTTCCCCTTCCCTTCTCCAATAGCTATTATTCCTATCATCCCACTAATACCTATGACTATTCCAAGTAAAGAAAGGAAGAATCTTATCTTATTTAAAAGGAGTCTTTTTATAGCTATCTTAAATATATCCTTTTGTTTTAACATTGTACTGAACTTTTGCGTTTTTCTCTCAAGCATTGATTTTGCTTAAGATTATCTCTTCTCTGCCGATATATTTATCGGGAGGGAAGAAAAAATGCCTATTA
>SBAY01000012.1 GCA_005239945.1 Nitrospira sp. | reverse complement strand
ATAATATCGGTAGCAAATAACCATAGATAAACCAGAAGTTCCGTAGGAACGATAGCTAATTCTTTGATGCCCCAAAACAAATTCCTACCAGTCTTGTTTCCTTAAACCCTTATCTAATCACCCCCAGTTTCCCTCTCTTCATACTACCACTTACCGAATCTTGTAGGATATAAATATAAATACCACTGGCTACCTTTTCACCATCGTTATTTATACATCTCCATGACCATTCACCGTTAGTTATCCACTCATCTTTATAAACTAATTCACCTGCTATGTTAAAGATTCTCACCTTTACCTGCTTAGTCAATTTAGCAAATGTTATCTCGCCCATCCTTGTCGGATTAGGATAGCAATAGGCATTATCAAGATTTGACTCATAAGTAGGTTGAGGTGGTTTATCATCTACATTTACCTGTATCTCTTCCCCTTGTGCATTCTTTAATTCTACATCCAAAATCTTAATGCAAGAGAGTATATCATCTAAACTTAGTGTTTTTGCTCCCTTTGTCTTATTTGGTTTTATTATAACATGTGCAATTGGTGCTATGTTTTCTTCTGATGCTGTCTTTGTGCCTTCTTCTATCAAGGTTACAGTACCGCAGGAGACAGAGGAATCTGTACCTATAAGTTCATTTGTATCTGTACCAACAAGCATCTCTTTATCAACTATCAAAGTATCTATGGAAACTTTACCTTCCTCATTGTTAATATCTGCTCCACTAAAGACAACCAAACCAGGATCAGGAAGGACTGGAGCAGATATATCTACTATCTTTACCTTATTTTGATCGAATTGGAGTTTGATATTGACTGTAGTTAAGGAGTCTTCTACCTCCTTTGCTATTATTGAGACCACCTCGCCTTCTTCTCCTGTAACATTCAATCTCTTTCTCTCTTCTTTAGGCATAACCTGAAGGCTTATTTTCCCAGGAGATATAACTCTTCTTTTTGGTGGTTCAAGTCTTAATACTGGAGAAAAGGAAGATAGTCCTTTTTCCTTCTTTGCATCAATCGTATACCTATAGTTAAAATATGCCTTCCTCCACCAGTATCCTCCAATCCACACCTTTATATGTAATCGGTTGTTATTTCTATCTATGTAACTTCCATTGTCCCAGTCAATATCATACCACCTGTACTCACCCCACCACCAGCTACTCCTCTTTACACATCCATTTTCACCTATGGGTTGACGAGAGAAACTTTCTATCTTAAAAGAACTATCATTGGGATATAGATAGAACCAGTAGTGAGGGTCATAGTTTACCTTAATGCTTACATCCATATTCTTTCTTTCATCCGTGTTGGTTTCATTTCCTTCATAAATATGGGCATTCTCAACCCAGGATGCCTCAGATAGATAGAAGTCAACATTATTGTTACCATCTACTAATACCCCAAACCTGGTATGAGGAATATATTCAAGAACCCTCCATGTTATCAGTCTCCATACCCACGAAAATCCCCTCCTTACCCTTATCCATTGATAATGAATTCTTTCCTTCTTTACATTTATTTGATATATCCCTGGAGTGAGTTCATCTATTCTGTATTCACCGTTATTATCAGTAGTTGTAGATAGCTTAACTTGATTATCCTGAATTAATTCTATAACTGCTCCAGCAATTACTCGATTAGAAATCGAATCTCCTACACTCCCCCGGATAGATACCGAAGTTGGCTTAATATTAAATTTAGCATAACAAATGGCATTGGACAAAAGCCCAGTAGCAGTAATAGTCTTTGTCCCATAGCCTTGTGAATCAACCTTAAATGTAGCGGTAAAACTCCCTTGAGTATCCGCAGTAGTCAGGCAAATAGTCAATGTCGTGCCAAAATCTATCCGTATTTGCTCAGTGGCAAGGTAACCTTCGCCTTTTATTATAACTATGGTACCAATAGTACCAGATGTAGGAATAGTAGAAGTTAGTTTAGGTTGAAGAAAAGTTATACCATTACTATATCCGGGATTCTCACTCCATAATCCAGCACTATTCCTTGCCTTTACTGAAAAATAGTAAGTTTTGCCAGCTGTTAAATTAATATCTGCATGTGCTACTCCAGTTGATGCACCAGCAGATTTCCAATCTACAGTATCTGTACCTCCTTGAGTAGTGCCAATAGCGTAGTAATAATTTACTCCGGATTCTGAATCTTCAGCCTGCCAATTACCAGATAATTTATTAATAGTAGTATATGTTCCTTCATCTATTACTACTGGTACAGAAGATGGAGTAATATCTACTGTTATACCATCAGAATAACCTATATCACTATATAATCCACCACCATTTCTTGCCTTAACTGAGAGATAATAAGTTTTACCATTTTGTAGATTCAAACCAGTTATTGTCCCAGAGGTAGAAGTACCAGCAGATGTCCAATCTAAAATATCCCGTAAGCCTTGAGCTGAACCTATTGCATACTGATACTCTCTAATACCTGACTCATCATCTTTTGAATACCAACTGGCATGTAACTGTGTATTCGTTCCAGTATACCTGCCAGCATCTATTACTACTGGTTTAGTAGGTGGAGTAATATCCAATAATTTGTATCGGTAATAAATGTTAATATCTTTATCCAATCCCATGGTTTCTTCATACCAAGTTACATGTAGTCTATCTCTATCAGAGACAATAGAAGGAAGAACTGACTTTTTATCATCGTTATAAGCAAATCCTATTTTACTTTCCCATTTAATTCCATCTTTACTTCTCATATAGTAAATATCACCCATCTTTCCTCCTATTCTTGCTACTCCAATTCCTTGACTAACTCCCCAGATTAGATATAAATAATCTCCAAGTTTATCTATATCTATCATAATCCATCTCCATTCTCCTAGATTTACATTATAAGCAACTACTGTTCCTGATCCCCAGTTAAGTCCTCTATTATCACTTTGTTGGTAATAAATCTCAACAGTTCCATCCTTCTCTTTATCTCTGGAGTAAACTACATAGATTTTATCATTATCTACTTTATCTACTTTCATAGCAAAAGGTCCAAGGCACATCGTAGTAACATACATCCCTTCTTCCCAATTTTCACCTCTATCTATACTTCTTTTAAACCACAGTTCTTCAACTTTAAGAGTAACAAATTTCGTCCAGGCTAAATATACATTATTACCTTTTACCTCTATTTTAAATTGTTTCCACCCTCGAGAACTACCTTTATCTGTAGTATGAGTAACTGAGTGTTGAACTAAACATTTTTCCTCTCCCCATGTGTTTCCTAAATCAGGACTTTTTCTATAAAAAATATCTAATTGTTTCAACCAAACAATATGGATATCATTTCCTTCTGTAACTATCGCGGGATAACTATAGCGAGCAGGAACATTACTTATTTTTTGTGGAACACTCCAAACTTCAGAAGTATTGTTAATATAGTATATCCCTTCATCATTACCCCATACTATATGAATATTTTTATTTTTATCTATGGTTAGAGCAGGTTTATAAACATTACCTTTATAAATTCTTTCATTAGAAGTCCATGTATCACCCCCATCAGTGCTTTGTCTAAAACACAAATATCCGTCCAGTTCATATACCACACATACAAGGTTTTCTCTTACAGCTATATTATTATAACTTTCTATTGTCTCATCATCATCCCACTCTTTCCCTGTAAGGGCACAAATATTAATTTTGTTCCCCCAACCTCGACCATCTATAGAAGTATTCAATATCTCAATTACAGATAATGTAGTTCCTGCTATTAACTCACCATTATCTGCTACTACTCGTATATCATAAATACCGTCTGAAACTAAATTAGTATCCCATGAATAGCTACCGTCATTTACTTCCTTTAATGCTATTGGATACCATGTATCGCCTTTATCAGGTCGATAATGAATATTAATCGATAATGATTTAGATGCGGGGTCAGTTGCCTCCCAGCTTATATTCACTACCCCTGTTAATACATCACCTTCTTTAGGTGATAGAATCTTTACAACAGGTGGCACGGGGGCTGGAACATTATCAAGGGCAAATACTCCAGAATAGTCATTTGACCATTTATTTCCATCTTGAATAGTTGTCTTTATCCGATAATTACTACTATCTTCAAGATTTGTTGTATCCCATGGATAACTACCGGTATTAGCTATATTAGGTGCTATTGAAGTCCAATTATATCCGCCATCTTTACTATAATCAAGACTTATATTACCGCTATTTACGGTATTCCAATTAATATTGACAATTCCTTTATTTACACTTCCGGCAGCCGGTGAAGTTACATTTATATCTCTAATATTATCAGCCAATGCTGCTAATTGCCCTACTTTTTTCAAACTTCCATTAATATAAACCCTATATTCAAGTATGTTACCGTAGGCTATCTTATCACCTGCCTCATTTAATCCATTCCAAAATATAGCCTTATCTCTTGACTTGTACCAGCCGGGGTTTCTTGTTACACTTAATACTTTTATCCTCACACCGTCAATTGTAATTCGTACTTCAACTGTTGCTTGCTCATTTAATTCAAATGGAAACCAGGCACCTATATGTCTATTATACGGATTAGGGTATACAGAAAGAGCCGCTGATTCTGATGGATAATTATTAATTGTAAATCTACCTGAGACAACCCAGTCTGTTGAGCCACCTGCTATATTCCTTGCTTGAAGTTGAATTTTATAATTATCCCCATCAGGCCACTCCCAGGTATTAAAGGCATATTCTTGAGTATATGTCCCTTTAGCAAAACTAACCAGATACTCTTTCTTCTCCCAGCTTCCTCCACCATCTTTACTTACCTGAATAGCCATCGTTCCAGGATGATATGTAAAAATCCACCATTTAATATTCCGCTCACCGCTCCATACATCCCCTGCTTGTGGTGATAATATCTCTATCTTTGGCGGGATACCATTTGTATCTGTAAGAAATGTTAAGTCAGAGGTTTGAGTAGTATTATCAGCACCATCTATGGATTTCACTCGATAATGGTACACAGTAGCGGCTTGTAATCCTCCTAAATAAATGAGATGGTCTTTAGTACGAAGTAAATTCTGCACGATTTTCCCATAATTAGTACTCGTCCCGTATTCTACAATAGAAGTAGCAGGCTCATGCGTAGTCCATTTGATATCTATCCAACTCCAGGTAGTATTCGTCCCTATCGGCCCGTAGGTGATTATCGGTGGATGCTTATCTAAAACCCTTATCTCGCCACCTAGTCTTTTATAATTATCTCTTGCAGGTCCATCTACATGATAATTAATCTGCCCATTTTTTTCATTATTTAAAGAACCTGAAAAGGTTACCTGACCTGATGCATCAGTTGTCTTCTCACCAGCAGGTATGCCATACTCATTTGAATATACATATACCGTTGCTCCTTGAATAGGATTACCCATTGCCTTATTTTTTACTGTGAAGATGATTGATACCGGCTGTGGTGGTACTTGAGTGATATGAATCTCTTCTGGAGATACTCTTATATCTAACTCTGCTCCTTCTACCCATACACCACTTGCTATTGGCTCACGAGTTACACCAGCGTATAGTAATTTATACTTTGCCTCTAATTTCCGTGCCTGTAACGGTATCTCCTTAGAAGGACCAACAGTTATATCCTTTTCTTCATTCGGGATAAGATAAAAAGTATCATCATAATAGGATAAATCATGCCAGCTCTCTCCATCGTAATAATCTATATCTATTATTACCCTTACATTTGTTGGGTCTCCAAGATTACGAAGCCTTACAGCATGAGTTACTTCATCCCGGACATTTATTGTTGTACTTCTATTTTGGTCTTCCCAGTATAAACTGAATAAATCTATATAATTCGGGTCTATTGTTGGTCTATTCTGCCAGAAATAGTAAAATAATCCTGCTACTCGCTGTATTACCCCGGCGACTAAGTATTTAGCTAATGTATCCTTTCTGGCATCTGTTAGGTAAGCCTGTTTGTTTATATACTCTGCATAATTCTTACCTGTCTCCGGTCTACCATATGTATTATTTACTATATCATTCACTGTATCAGGACTAACACTATTTATTGTTACACTTGCACTACCCCAGGATAATAAGGCAGTATTATAAAAGAAATCATCAAGACTATTATAATCTACCCTGCCACTTGTAGTATATGTATTTCCACTGGCGGTCGCTTTACAGTATTCTTCATATAAGTCATCCGGACATGGCCACCCTAATATAATATCCCAGTGGGGGATAAGATGGGTATGAGCAGGTGAGGTCATATCCTCTAATAAGTGTGCTATTCGACCAAGTGCATGATATACATGATATTTCTCTCCTTCTTTATATTTATCTATAACCCAAGTTTCCCACAAATATTTTGCTGTGTCTAAAGCAGAATCATGTTGTCCTAGGAAGTCTAATCCCTTACCTGTTGTAGGATTATAAAAATGGTCATTCGGAAAATATATAGTATCTTCCTCCCTACTTCCATCAATCATCTTTTGTCTATAGTAACTAAAATATGGTTCAAGGATAGGGTAGTTTTCAAGTGCCTTCTCAGTCATAAACATATGAGTTAAAGCAGAGGTGCCTTTTCCCTCACCGGAAGGATACCGAGCTTGAGTCCGCCTCTTACTAATCACTCCTCTATCAATCGATACCTCAATATCATCAAAATGTATATGAGAATCATAACTCCCTACCCCTATTCAGTAACCTATCCGAGGAGTAAGGTCCATTGTAACAAACATCTGTTTATAATTTACTAATACCTTAATATACTCACCATACTTCTGTATCTCAATATCATACCAAGTATCTTGTGATATTCTAAAGTCATAATTTATACAATTCTCTAAAGGTTTCCAGTCACCAGTAAAGTATCTATCCCTACGATATAATCCTGATTGAGTATTTTCCCAACCACCAAGGATTAATTTATAATGCCCATCACAGAAATAGATGATTATATCATTATTGTAAGGAGAGATAGTCTTAGCTCGTAGTTTAAGAGTAAAGTTATCTGGAGCATCAGTCTTTCTAATTACATAAAATTGTTGTTTACCTGCCTCAACACTAAGGTCACCTGCCTTTAATGACCAAGTACCATTACCTTCCGGATACCAATTCCCATAATCCTCCAATCCAGCATAAGCGACTCTAACAACTCCAAGTAATACTACCAAAATTAAAGTTACTAATTTTAACCTCATTTTACCTTCCTCCTTTTCCATTTTTCCTTCTTTCCCCTTTTCCCTTTCTTACACCTTACCTAATAATTCCAATCTTACCAGTATACTTTTTTCCTCCCTCCAAATCAGTAATACAGTAAATATAGATTCCACTTGCTACCTTCTCTCCAGCCTCATTATCTACGAACCATTTCTTTGTCCCACCATCTGCTGATGTTATATTTATTGTTCTAACTAATTCACCAGCGATAGTATAAATCTTAATAGCTCCATACTCTGGTAATCTTTTAACTGGTTCATCACTTTTACCAAATACAATGTATCTATGTCCTAAGTCTCGTCTATATGGATTAGGATAAACAAGGATAGAATAATATGCTGATGTTGGGAGTAAAGAGGTAAACTTCTGTATATAGCCATTCTGGTAATCTACTACATATACATCATTCTGAGAATCAACTGCGACATCCCATAGAGATCTAAACTTACCCGCTTCAGTGCCATCACTACCCCATTTAGTTATAAATATTCCTTCATTCGTAAATTTTTTAATTTGACAATTTCCAGTATCTGCTACATAAATATTGTTATTCAAATCAATTGCTATACCTCTTGGATACCTGAATTGTTCATTTCCTATGCCATAACTACCCCATTTAGTAATAAATTCACCTGAGCTTGTAAACTTCTGAATACGATGGTTCGACATATCAGTTACATAGACATTATCTTTAGAATCAGTTGCTATTCCTATAGGTCCATCAAATTGTCCATTTTCTGTACCGTAACTACCCCATTTAGTAATAAGGTATTTGCCATCATTTGTAAATTTTATGATACAATTATCTCCAGTATTTACTACATATATATAATCTTTAGAGTCTACTGCTATATCCATTGGAAAGAAAAGGGCCATCCTCCATTCAAGAATAAATGTACCATCTGCTGTAAACTTTTGGATTCGACTATTAAATGAATCTACTACATAGACATTATCATTTGAATCAACTGCTATTCCTATAGGGTCTATAAACTGTCCACTATTCGTTCCATGATTACCAAACTTCATTATAAATTCTCCCTTGTTTGTAAACTTCTGAATCCGATGATTATGTATCTCTCCTATATAGATATTATCATATGAATCAACTGCTATCCCTCCGGCTCCAAAAAACTTCCCACTCTCAGTTCCTACCCCTCCCCATTTAAGCACAAACCCATATCTTTCTTCTGCATAAGCAGAAGTTACTAATAACATAGTTACATATAAAATTATTAGAGTTGTTATTATTAACCTCCTCATCATTTTCTATCACTCCAAATTTTTATTCACTTGTTATTTCTAACATAACATCCCTTTCTCTCATTGTCAACAGTTTTCTTTGCCATTCACCAGTAAAGTACCTATCTCTACGATATAATCCTGACTGAGTATTCCCCCCCCAACCACCCAAGATTAATTTATAATGCCCATCACAGAAATAGATGATTATATCATTATTGTAAGGAGAGATAGTCTTAGCTCGTAGTTTAAGAGTAAAGTTATCCAGAACATCAGTCTTTCTAATTACATAAAATTGTTGTTTACCTGCCTCAACACTAAGCTCACCTGCCTCTAATGACCAAGTACCATTACCTTCCGGATACCAATTCCCATAATCCTCCAATCCTGCATAAGCTACTCTAACAACTCCAAGCAACACTAACAAAACAATAGTTATTAATTTTGACTTCATCTTACCTTCCTCCTTATTAAAGTGATCAGTATGTTCAGTGAAGAGTGATCAGTATGTTCAGTGGGCAGTGATCAGTTATTTAGTTGATTTTACTTATTAGTGAAAATAACATAGCTAAAATTTCATCTAATAGCTTAACTCTTTTACTAATTACTTCCTGAGATAAAAATTTCTTACACCTAATGTATCTACCTCTACTTTCTCTTGCAGAACCTCTGGATATTCTCAAAAACTGCTTAAATTCCTTTCCTGCTTTCCTCCCAAAACCCTCCTCCATATTTGAACATATCGAGTCTAAACTCCTAATCTGTTGTTTTGCCAATTCTCTACCTGCATAATGTTTACTTAAGACATCTAAGTCTTCAGCCATAAACTGGTCAAACAAATCCATTGCCTTTTGATAAACTACTAAATCTTCAACCTTCTCTATCTTATTCTTCACTTCTTCTTCACTTCCTTCTTATCTCCGCCATACTAATACTGAGTATACGGATCACTGACCATACTGACCACTGACCATACTACTCACTGACCATACTGAACATACTTACCTAACAATTCCAATCTTACCTGTACATTTCTCTCCTCCTGGGTTAATAATGCAATAGATATAAATTCCACTTGCAACTAATTTACTGGCATCATTTCTTGTATCCCAGGTTGCTATACCGCCATTATTAGGAGTTACTTCAATGGTTTTAACTAATTCTCCAGCAATAGTGTATATTTTAATCGTAGCATATTCAGTTAATCTTTTAGTTACATCCGTAGGATGTCCAAAAGTAATTACCTTATGATTTAAACTCGGTTTAAAAGGATTAGGATATACAGTTACCTCCCAAAGTTTAATAGGAATTTTAACATATTTTAGTATTAATCCATCTTCTCCTACTATCCAACCATTATCTTCATCTACAAAAAATACATCGTATAATGCTTTAATTTCTTTACCATTATCAATAGTCCTTTCAACATTCCAACTTTTGCCTCCATTGGAACTATGGAATATTACTCCCCCCCCTACAACTACCCCTCCTCCTCCCACTATCCAACCATTATTTGAGTCTAAAAAGTGTGCACTTCTAATCCATGTGGTTATGTTTGTTGATTGAGTACCCCATGTTATTCCACCGTTTGAAGTATGTAATACTATCTCGCCAGTTATCCAACTATTTCCTATAATCCAACCATTGTCTTGATTAATAAAATGAATATCAAATAACATGCCATATTCTATCTTTTTCTCAATATTCCAATCTACTCCACCATTTTGAGTTGAGAGAATTATCCCCTTTAATGTCTTATTTTCTTCAATAGAGCCTACTGCATATCCATTATTTTCATTTAAAAACTGAATATCAAAAAGATAACCTGTGGCAGTAACTGTTTGAGTTCCCCATGTATTTCCTCCATTATTTGTATGTAAAATTATCCCTTTAAAATCTTCACCAAATTTCTTACCACCTACGACCCAACCCTCCTTTGTATTTACAAAGTGGATGCTATAAAAAATTTCGTCTTCCACACATCTTTGAACAGACCATATATCTCCTCCATTTTGAGTATATCTAATGAAACTTCTGGCATCATCACCTAACTTATATCCTCCTGTAACCCAACCAACATTTTTATTTACAAAATGGATATCATGAAAAATATGATCTTTCCTTCCTTCATTTTTTCTTTGAATTTTCCATGTCTCTCCACCATTATTAGTATGTAATATTATCTCACTAGTCCCAACTACCCACCCATTATTCTTATCCACAAAATGTACAGATGTTAGATCCTCAGTAGTCCCACTATCTTGCACCTTCCATACCCCAGCAAATATATTTTTAGAATACGAAACTAATATCAATATCAATATCCACAAAACTACTCTTTTCAAAACACTAATCCTCCTCTGGTATTCTTATTTTAAATTATACACAATATAGTTATTAATATCAAGTAAAAAGTTATTATATTGACTTTTATTTTCTTTCATTTATTGGTATTATTAGTTATGGTGATTTGAATGAATGAACTTTTAATTAATTTAGGTGCAAGAATTAGGGATATAAGAAAATCTCAAGGATTATCTCAAGAGGTATTAGCTGAGAAATCAGATACTACTCCACATTATATAGGGCAGATAGAACGGGCTCAAACCAATGTATCTATAAATACCCTACAAAAGATTGCTTTGGCTCTTGGGGTTAATATTAATGATTTCTTTTCTTTTTTACCTCCTGCTAAAATACTCACTAAGAAAGACCAACTCATCTCAGAGATTATTTCTTTAGTTAAAAATGAAGATGAGGAAAAAGTCAAAATAACTTATGGAATTTTAAAAGATATTCTAAAATGGATAAATTCTCTATAATTGTCCATACTTTTGTATCTCAATATCATACCATGTATCTTGGGATATTCTAAACTCATAATTTATACAATTCTCTAAAGGTTTCCATTCACCAGTAAAGTATCTATCCCTACGATATAATCCTGATTGAGTATTTTCCCAACCACCCAAGATTAACTTATAATGCCAATCACAGAAGTAAATGATTATATCGTTATTGTAAGGAGAGATAGTCTTCGTTCGTAGTTTAAGAGTAAAGTTATCCTGTGTATCAGTCTTTCTAATTACATAAAATTGTTGTTTACCTGCTTCAACACTAAGCTCACCTGCCTCTAATGACCATGTCCCATTACCTTCCGGAAACCAATTCCCATAATCCTCCAATCCTGCATAAGCTACTCTAACAACTCCAAGCAATACTACTAAAACAATAGTTATTAATTTTAACCTCATTTTACCTTTTTTTGACCCTATTCATGGGCACACATTCCTTTAGCCACAAAGACACAAAGGCACTAAAAGAGCTTTGAGCCTGGAGCATAGAGCTTGGAGAAAAAAGAATTTCCATGCTCCGTGCTCTTTGCTCAATGCTAATTCTTTGTGTTTTAGTGAGTTTGTGGCATCTGTAATCCAATACTTTCGCTATTTCCTACTCCCTACCTTATCCACAATTTCTTGTGAATTGGCTAATAACAGGTTAAAATCCTCTATTCCTGCTCCTCTGGCTATCCCTTGAGCAAAGGAAAGGTCAATTATGTCCTTTATCTGGTGGGCATCGGAATTCAAGATTAATTTAGCATCTGTTGACTGTGCCATCTTAACTACATGACCATTAGTCAGGCTATGTCCAGCACGAGCAGTAATTTCTAAGGCGATATTTCGTGATTTAGCCAGTTCTGCCTCCTGTCTGGTCAATAATCCCGGGTGTGCCAGAATATCTATATCACTTTGTAGAGCTGCTATGTTAGTTCCTTTAGCTACCGGCTCAGCAAAGGTTTCCCCATGAACAATGATTAATCTTGCCCCTATCTCTCTTGCCATTGTGGTCAACTTACTAATTAATTCTGGTGGGATATGTGTCAACTCACAGCCGGGGATGAGTTTTATCTTCATTACTTTATTTAATTCATCACAGACATAAATGAGTCTTGGAATAACAAAATCCAGGTTAGAAGTATCCACATGGTCGGTAATGGCTAAAACATCTATCCCTTTTTCTTCTGCCCGCCGGGCTAATTCCGAAGGGAGTAAGTCCCCATCAGACAGAAGGGAGTGTGTATGTAAATCAATCATTATATTGTTATTATTACATAAAAGCGGTTAGAAGTCAAGAGATTTTTTTGATTAACTGTAATTGGGGAAGGTAAATGGTAATCGGCGATTGGTAGCAATCGCTTATTGCGTTTTCCTTACCGATTACCATTTAACTTACTTAAAATTGTCAGCAGCAGATTTTTGGCATAACCATTATTCGGGTCTATTTCCAATACCTTTTTAAATTCATCCTCTGCCTGATGAAATTTTCCCTGTTGAAAATAGATAGAGCCAAGATTTTTATGGGCATCTATATTTTTAGGGTCGATGCGAATCATTTCCTTGCATTCATCAATTACCGCCGGGATATTTTTTTCATCATAATAAATTCGGGCTAAATTATTGTGCGCCTCAAAATTATCCGGGTTAGCCGTGATAAGTTTTTTAAGTAATACTTTAGCCTCCTCTGTTTTATTCTGCATGGCATATATTTTAGATAAGTTATCTAAACTCACCCTACATTCGGCATTTACCTCTAATCCCTGTTTGAAAATTTCTATTGCCTGGGCAGACTTGTTTTGACTCATATAGATGGCACCTAATTTACCACGCACATCACTAAAAAGCGGGTCAATCTCCAATACCTTTTGATACTCTAAGATAGTCTTATCGAGCTGTCCGTTATGGCTATAAGCTACCCCAAGCAGGTTGTGAAAAATCGTATCCTGCGGATAAAATTTAGTTGCCTTCTGTCCTGCTTCGATTGCCTTGTCAATATTTCCTTTAATGGTTTGAGCGGTGTCTAAATAAGCATGTAAGATATATTCGAAATATTGTCGCTCACGAGGATTCAGGGTTAATGCCTTCTCGAATCTGGATATAGACTCCACTATTGCCCCGCCAAAGTAAAGGTCTCTGCCTTGTTTGAATTCAAGGTCAGCTAAGTAAAAATTAGTGGTAAGTTTGCCTATGGCAATAACTAAAATAATTATAGCCAGACAGATAACGAGTTTAATTCCTTTGTGAATTTCAGGTAATAATAGATATGTAGCCGGGGTATTAAGTCTGGCGACTACACCTGCTAAGATAAAGAAAACCGATGTAGAGGGAATTATCCAGAAGCAGGATTGATTTTGGACAAAATAGCCTACCCCAGCCGCAAAAAGACCTATATTTACAATTCGGGACCCATTATTTGTCGAAAAAGAGCCTTTAAAACTAAGCCAGAAGAAGATAAATAAAAACCACAAATACGCCCCTAATCCTAAAAGTCCTTTAGCTAAGGTTAAATCGATAATATCATTATGGACACGGTCAGGTCGGCCATATTGTCCTCCTTCGGTCAGGATAAGTTCTAATGAACGGTATTTAGGGAAAACAAGCCCAAATGTCTCCGGACCAATACCTAACACTGGATAATCCTTGATAATTCTTAAAGAATCCCGCCACATAACAGGTCTGGCACCTCCACCCGTGCGCATAGCTGTAATAAATTCTTTCTCCCCTGGGGCAATCTCCATCTTTTCCTTCTCCTGCTCAACATTAACCACCTTATTTACCATTTGTAAAACCCTTCCGAGGGAAGAGGTTTCAGGCTTAAGATTGAAGTATCCCACGATTAAGATAATGATAGTTATGGCAACAACTACCTTTTGGGGAACAAAGATTTCCCTTTTGCGAAGGGATAAACACAAAAAGGCAAGCATTGAAAATGCAAATCCGATAATTGCACCTCGTCCCATACTTAAACATAAACCACAGGTAATAAGTGCTAATGATATTCCATCTAGCCAGGGATTGAGTTTAGTAAATCCGGACACCACAATATTAACGGGTCTAACAGGTCTCTTTATTTCCTTTAAACAAAGTGCTACGGCCAGGGGAAGTAAGGTTGCGGTGTAAGCACCTAAATAAACCGGATTGCCAAAGGTAGAAAATACTCGATTAGGATCATACTGTCCCCAACCAACTAAATCATGGTGTCCATGCTGCATTAATCCATAAAAACCAATCAAACCACCTGTGAACACACTTACATTTAATATTCTTCGGCACGAATCTTCATTCAGAAAATTTACGACCACATAAAATAAGAAAAGATAATTGATAAAGGTAATTAACCCTTCATAGCGATAATAGGCACCGACTAAACTTAAATAAGGATTTTTTGAGAAAATAGTAGCCGCAATACTCACGACAAGAAATGCAAGAAGTGGTAGGTCAAACGGACTATGAAAGAATTTAATCTGTTTAGATATGAGGAATTTTACTAACCAGGTTAAAAGAATAATACCAGAAAAAAACTGCATAAAGGCTAATTTCCCCAGCATGACCCCACTTAATTTCAGGTCAATAAACCAAGGGACCGAAACAATAAGTAACATTAAACTGATTTCTACGATTAAATTATAGTAATCAAAATCAACGGTTTTTTTGGATTTTTTCTTCATTATTGCTACCTATCTACGAATTATGTATTATGAATTAAAAATCAAGGAATCTTAATTCATAAGAGTAGTATTAACCCGTTAGAATTATACAAGATTTTTTGTTTTTTGTCAACTTTTACTTGACATTTTCAGTTCTGAAGAGTAAATTTTCAGGGTTCTTCTTTTTAAGGTAGGATTCGGGGACAAGATGGTATGTTAATTTAAAAAGGGTAGGCTTCGCCTGT
>SBAY01000229.1 GCA_005239945.1 Nitrospira sp. | reverse complement strand
AATATATATTTTATGATTTTTTATTATAATTGAGATGGAAGTCAGTTGCATAAGAAGAAAGCATATTTTAAGGTGCTCTTCAAGTCAGACATTAGACTTTAGACATCAGACTTTAGACATCAGACTTAAGTTGTAAGCATTCAGCGTTCAGCCGGAAGCTTTCAGATGGAGAAAAAGATAATGTATGAACACTTGTCCCATCTAAAAACTGAAAGCTTAAGGTTCTGGCTGACCGCTTACGACTTAAATCTAATGTCTGATGTCTATAGTCTAAGGTTTGATTTGAAGTAAGGTGATAGGTCATGGGTAGTGGAGAGAAAAAGGTGGTCGGGAAAAATAATTTTTATAACCAATAATCCACAATTCCTTGAATACTTATAATTTTATCGAGTCAGGAGGTGAAAGAAAGTGGCAACTGCTGCTAAAACAAAAGAGGAGATTATTGATGCTATTTCTAACATGACGGTCTTAGAACTTTCAGAATTAGTGAAAGAGTTAGAGACTAAATTCGGGGTTTCTGCCGCTATGCCAATGATGGCAGGTCCAGCTGTAGTTCAAGCACCAAAAGAAGAGGTAGAGGAAAAGACAGAGTTCGATGTTATCCTGGTTGGTTTCGGGGAAAATAAAATTCAGGTAATTAAAGAAATAAGAACGATTACAGCCTTAGGATTAAAAGAAGCTAAGGAATTAGTCGAGGGTGTTCCACAGCCGGTTAAAAAAGGTGTGACCAAAGAAGAGGCAGAAGAAATCAAGAAGAAATTAGAGGCATCTGGAGCAACGGTAGAAATTAAGTAACAGGATATCAGGTGTCAGGTATCAGGTGTCAGGTATCAGGTAAGAAGTAAAGGAGGAATAAGAATTTCTCTCCTAACTCTTTATCTGACACCTGATACCCGATACCTGACACCTAAAAAAAGAGGTAAATAAATGGAAAAACAGAAACGAATATCTTTTGGGAAGGTAAAAGAAATTATAGATATACCTCCCCTGATTGCTATTCAAAAAGACTCCTTTGAATGGTTTTTGCAAAAGGATACACCTCCAAATAAAAGAAAACCTCAAGGGCTACAAAAGGTATTTTTAGAAACATTTCCTATCACAGATTTTAATAATAAGGTGGTCTTAGAATTTGTCGACTATGACCTCGGGACGATAAAGTACAATGAAGAGGAATGCCGTGACCGTGATGTAACTTATGGTGTTCCATTAAGGGTAAGATTACGGCTGATTTGTCGTGAGACAGGTGAAATCCGCGAGCAAGAGGTATTTATGCGTGATATGCCTTTAATGACCGAGCGGGGAACATTTATTATCAATGGCGCTGAACGGGTCATTGTCAGTCAATTACATCGTTCGCCGGGTGTTTATTTTGATTATGATAATCTTAGCCGCTTGTATTCAGCCAGAATTATCCCCTATCGTGGAGTCTGGTTAGAGTTTGAATTAGATACGAACAATATCTTTTACGCCAGATTGGGTCGTAAAAGAAAGATCTCCGGAACTGCCTTTATGAGGGCAATCGGCTATTCTACCAATCAGGAAATAATAGATCTCTTTTTCTCTGACCAACAGCGTCTGGCTCAAGTCGATTTAAGTTTGGTTGGACTTAGATTGGCCCAGGAAGTAATAAACAAAAATGACAATGAGGTCTATCGAGCGGGCACAAGGATTACGAATACCTTATTGAATATTTTAAAAGAGCAGGGAATTAAAGAAATAAAGGTATTAGATGTCGAAGGCTCATTTATATTGAATACCATGGAAAAGGATGATACCAATTCTCAGGATGAGGCCTTACTCAAAATCCATAATATTATGCGTATTGGAGAACCACCAAATATCGAGAATGCCCGCCAAACATTTTATCGCTATTTCTTTGACCCACTACGATATGATTTATCTGAGGTTGGCCGGTATAAAATCAATCAAAAATTGGAGTTGTCAATATCAGAGGAGGTAATGACCTTAACCCCTGAGGATATTATTGAAACAATCAAGTATATAGAGAAATTGATTAAAAAAGAAGGGAATGTTGATGATATTGACCACCTGGGCAATCGACGGGTAAGACCGGTGGGAGAATTATTACAAAATCAACTTCGTATAGGTATGACAAGATTAGAGCGGAGTATTCGTGAGCGGATGGCCATTCAAGAATTAGAAACAATGACTCCGCAAACAGTAGTTAACATAAAACCGGTTACTGCCGCACTCAATGAATTCTTTGGTTCAAACCAACTCTCTCAATTTATGGACCAGACAAATCCATTGGCCGAATTAACCCATAAACGAAGATTATCTGCCCTGGGACAGGGAGGGTTATCTAAGGAACGGGCAGGATTTGAGGTGCGGGATGTGCACTATTCTCATTATGGAAGAATCTGCCCTATCGAGACACCAGAGGGTCCTAATATCGGCTTGATTGTTTCGATTTCTGTCTATGGGAGACTAAATCACCTTGGTTTTATCGAAACACCTTACCGAAAAGTAGTCAATGGAAGGGTGACAGATCAAATCGAATATCTGTCGGCTGGTCAAGAACAAAAATATATTATTGCCCAGGCAGGCAGTAAAATGGATAAGAAGGGAAATCTGACAGAAGAGGTGGTGGCGGCAAGATACCAGGATGACTTTCCATTGGTGACAGCGGATAAAATTGACTATATGGATGCCTCTTTAAAACAAATTATTAGTGTGGGGACATCCTTGATTCCTTTCTTAGAACATGACGATGCCAATCGCGCTTTAATGGGTTCCAATATGCAAAGACAGGCAGTGCCGTTACTTATTTGTGAGTTCCCTTTAGTTGGCACAGGAATAGAGCAATATATCGCCCGCGATTCAGGCATAGTCATTATTGCCCCTGTTGATGGAATAATTACTCGCGTAACAGCTACAGAGATTGTCCTTAAAGGTGATGATGAAAAGGAATATCCATATAAGCTCTTGATATTCAAAAGGTCTAACCAGGCCACCTGTGTTCATCAGAAACCTATTGTTACCAAAGGAGAACGGGTATCAAAGGGTCAGGCTCTGACTGAAGGGACAGCAACGGATAATGGCGAATTAGCCTTAGGGCGAAATATCTTAGTTGCCTTTATGCCCTGGCAAGGCTATAATTTTGAAGATGCCATCCTGATTTCAGAAAAGTTGGTTAGAGAGGATGTTTTTACCTCCATTCATATCGAAAAATATGAATTAGAGGCCAGGGATACACAACTTGGCCCAGAGCAAATTACCGCTGATATCCCTAACCTGGGGGTAGAGGCACTGAAAAACCTCGATGACCGGGGTATTATCAGGATAGGCGCCAGGGTTAAATCAGGGGATATATTGGTGGGTAAGGTGACACCAAAAGGTGAGACGGAACTTTCCCCTGAATATAAATTACTCCATTCGATATTTGGTGAAAAGGTTAGAGAGGTGCGTGATACCTCACTTCATCATCCTTATGGAAGTGAAGGGGTAGTTATCGATGTCAAATACTTTTCCAATAAAGCCGGAGATGAACTTCCACCGGGAATCGAAGAATTGGTTAAGGTTTATGTGGCTACCAAACGCAAGATTATGGTTGGAGACAAAATCGCTGGCAGACATGGAAATAAAGGGGTTGTAGCCAAGATTTTACCTGAGGCGGAAATGCCTTTCCTGGAAGATGGAACACCAGTAGAAATGGTTCTGAATTCATTGTCCGTTCCTTCCAGAATGAATATTGGTCAAATATTAGAAACCCATCTTGGTTGGGCGGCACATAAATTAGGTATCAAAGTAACCTGTCCTGTATTCGATGGTGCTACTGAGGCAGAAATCAAGGAATATCTTAAATCTGCAAATCTGCCGGAGGATGGAAAGAGTTGGCTTTATGATGGAAAAACAGGCAAAAGATTTAACCAGAAAATTACGGTGGGTTATATTTACATGATGAAGTTAATCCATCTGGTAGAAGACAAGATTCATGCCCGCAGTATTGGGCCATACTCTTTAGTTACCCAACAACCGCTGGGTGGCAAGGCTCAATTTGGCGGACAAAGACTTGGAGAAATGGAGGTCTGGGCATTAGAGGCTTATGGTGCCACGCATGTTTTACAAGAGTTTTTAACCGTAAAATCAGATGATATTATTGGCCGGGCAAAGGTATATGAGGCAATCATTAAGGGAGAAAATGCCCAGGGACCAGGGGTGCCGGAATCTTTCAATGTCTTGTTTTATGAACTCCGAGGATTAGGATTGGATGTGAAGGTATTGGATAATAAGGGTAAAACTATAGATATAAAAAGGTTGAATGAAGACCGACGAATTCCTCTACCAGGTATGAAAACACAAGAACAGCCAAGATTATAGCAAAGATTATAGGACTTATAAGTCTTGTAGGTCCTATAAGTCCTATAATCTTTAGACTTCTGCAAAATGAGAAAAAAAATAAGGAGAGATTAAGAAGGGATAGAGGGAAAAATAGAAGATTAAGATAAAAAAGGGATTTTTGGAACATTTT
>SBAY01000251.1 GCA_005239945.1 Nitrospira sp. | reverse complement strand
TTTTAACTACTTTTGGAGCTTTAGCATTGGGCTTTGAGGTTTGAGGTTTGATGTTACTTTCTTGCTCCGTATTCTTCGCAAGGATTTTAGGCTCTTGGATTTTAGGCTTTAGCCTTTCATTACTCTTTACTCCTTGCTCCACGCTCTTAGTTCCTTCCGGCTTCTCACCCATCACTTGCAACACACCCACTCCACCAACTATCAACCCTAAAACTACCAAACTACAAATTACTTTTCTAACCATTTTAAATCTACCTCCTTTTTCGGGGAACTATTTGGGGAACATATCCCTTTTTTCACACCATGTTTATATTTTTACATTATGTTATACCCTGTCGTCAAGAAAAAAGTTATAACTGAGGTATTACGGTTTAAGGAACAAGGAGTAAGATTCCTTGTTCTTTACTGCAATTCGTTCTATGTCAACTTTTGACTAAGGAGTACTATAACTTGGGAAATTTCAGGTGGTGAAAAATTTTACTTGACTTTTATAATATAAATATGCTATAATATAATCAAGATGAAAACAGGGTTAAAAGTCCCTGCCATGTTCGTGATGCGACGTATATTTTTGAGCTAGCAACTTTGTAAAAGGGAGATTTGACTCTGAGTGCGGAATGCAAACTACATTAAAAATGTGTAGGTATTAGCGTAGAAACACTGAGGCACTCACCCACTTTAAATAAAGAGTTCAAAAATTTCCTCTGTCACACGGCATTGTGGTGGGGACTTTTTGTATTAGACAGGATTACAGGATTGGACAGAATAGAATATTCACAAAAGGGTTGAGTGAAGAAAGAGGATTTCGCTTTATTATCCTTAAACCCTCAACCCATTGAATCCTTTTACAAATCAGGTTTTCGCAAATCTGATTTGTTTGGGTATAAATTAAAAATATCCTGTTAATTTCGTTAATCCCGTCAAAAAACCTGTCAATCCTGTTAAGAAAATTATGGAAATTATAGTTACCCATATTAATACAGACTTTGATGCCTTATCCAGCCTTATTTTAGCCTCTAAACTTTATCCGCAAGCACAGCTTGTTTTGCCTGGCTCATGTGAGCAAAATGTCCGCGATTTCTTAGCTCAATATCCTCACGAATTTAATCTTAACAAGTCTAAACATATTAAATTAAATCGGGTAACAAAACTTATTTTAGTCGATACTTGCCAACTAAGTCGCATAGGGAAATTTCAAACACTTACACAAGGCTTGCCTTGTTATGGTAGAATTCCCATTCATATCTATGACCATCATCCACTCCAGGAAGGAGATATTAAAGGTGAATTAATGGAGATAAAAGAGGTTGGAGCAACTGCCTCTATTATCTTAGAGAAAATCAAAGAAAATAACCTTACTATTAGCCCTTTTGAGGCAACAGTTGCCGCCCTGGGCATCTATGAAGACACAGGTTCCCTTACCTTCCCGACAACTACCTCCACAGATATTTTTGCGGTAGCCTATCTTATTTCTTGTCAGGCTGATTTATCTGTCATTAGCAGATTTTTGGAAAAGCAACTCTCTTTTGACCAAATCGTTATTCTCAATGAATTACTTTCCTCCCAGGAGGTTCATCAGATTGGTCAGACAAAGGTAGTTATAGCCAGGACAGTGATAGATAAATATGTAGGAGATTTATCCGTCCTGGTACATAAGATAATGGATATGGAATCATTTGAGGTATTATTTTGTCTTGCGGCGATGGAAGAAAGGGTATATGTAATTGCCCGCAGCAGGACAAATAAGGTAGATGTAGGTGAGATTTTGTCAGAAGTGGGAGGTGGTGGACATAAAACTGCTGCCTCGGCTACCATTAAAAATTTGACATTGGATGCGGCACAGAAAAGATTATTGGAAATACTCAATAAAAAATTAGGCTCGAGCAGTGAGATGATTACCCCAGGTGAAGTGATTCCCTCAATAGAAATAATTACCTATCTTCACCCACGAAATTTTAGACATTTGATAAACAAAAGTCTTGCCCTACCAATTCAGAATATCCTGAAATTAGTCGGTGATGTTGGCGATATGCTCAAGGTTAATGTCTATGTTGTCGGCGGATTTGTGCGTGACCTTTTATCAGGAAAACCAACCTTTGATGTGGATATTGTCGTTGAAGGCAATGGGATTGAGTTTGCTGAAAAATTAATTCAAATTAGTTCGAGAGGTGATACCTCTTCCGTCTATTATAAAAGTCATGAAAGATTCAAAACAGCTAAAGTAATATTTGCGGATGGATTTAAAATTGACATTACCAGCACCCGGCAAGAGACTTATGAACATCCAGCCGCTTTACCTACGGTAATTAGCGGTGGAATTTACCATGACCTCCTTCGTCGGGATTTCACTATAAATGCCATGGCTATTCAGCTTAACCAGGCTCATTTTGGGGATTTGATAGACTTTGTCAAGGGAGAAACGGATTTGAAAGAAGGGATAATCAGAGTCCTTCATGATAAAAGTTTTATCGATGACCCAACCAGAATTTTTCGAGCGGTACGATTTACTTCCAGAGGTGATACCTCCTCCAGAGGTGATACCTCTTTGAGGGGGAATTTTAAATTGGCTGACCACACAAAAGAATTGATTATTCAATCGGCAACCAAAGAGTTGTTTGAACGGTTGGCAAATCAACGCATACGGAATGAATTTATCCTTATTTTAAATGATGATAACCCATCTGAAGCTATTTTCCAATTACAGGAATTTGGTATCCTTAAATATATCCATCCATCTTTACAATTCAAAGAAAGAGAGGAACTTCTTTTCAAGAAAATTGCCCATACACTTTTTTACCTTGAGATTATCATTAGCCATAAACCATTAGAGAAATGGCTGATTTACCTCTTAGCCTTAATAGACAGGTTAAGTAAGGAAGAGGCAATAGAATTTATGGAGCACCTTAAATTTACTAAAGTCCAACAAAAAACCGTTATCACAGATAAAGAAAATTCTCAAACCTTGATAGAGTCCTTGAAAACACATAAAAAACCAGGTGCAGGTGAGCTTTATCAACTTCTAACAGGCGTTCCTTTAGAGGTGCTTGTTTTTATTATGGCTAAGGCAGATGCCTTTGATGGTGAAGAAATTGCCTCTTCTATTAAAAAACAGATAGTATTTTTCCTGACAGAATTATCCCTGGTAAAGGTATGTATAACTGGGGAGGACCTTAAAAAGGTAGGCATTAAGCCGGGGCCGGTTTATAAAGAGATTCTGGATAAGGTGTTAGCCGCTAAATTGGATGGTAAGTTGAAGACGAAAGAGGATGAGTTGAAATATGTCAGGGAATTTAACTGCAAAGATACAAAGAACACAAAGGAAATTAAAGAGTAAAGATATGGTTAAAGATAGCCAAAAAAGGATAACCAAATCAATTGGGATAGTAAGTCTGGGTACATTTACCTCGCGGATTCTGGGTTATGTGCGTGATGTGCTCATTGCTAACCGATTTGGTGCATCCACTATTTCAGATGCATTTTTTATTGCCTGGCGAATACCAAACAGCCTGCGGGAATTGCTGGGTGAAGGGGCGTTGAGTGCCGCTTTTATCCCTGTATTCACTGAATATTTTAAGACAAAGGATAAACATGAGGCCTGGCGGTTAGCCAGCTTAATTCTCAATGGACTTCTGCTCATCTCCATCTTAATTACCTTGCTTGGTATAATCTTTGCCCCGGTAGTTATCACCATAATTGCTCCTGGTTTTCTAGGTAAGGATGCCTTTGCCCTAACCGTAACGCTTAATCGGATAATGTTCCCTTTTACCATTTTTATCTGTTTGGCGGCATTGGTCATGGGTATCCTTAATTCCTGTCACCGCTTTAGCCTGCCGGCATTTGCCCCGGCGGTATTAAATCTTTGTTTGATTCTAGCCATATTCTTTTTATGCCCAAGATTTCATCAACCTATTGTTGGATTAAGTATTGGGCTTCTCATAGGTGGACTATTTCAATTACTCGTTCAGATTCCACCACTTATTAAAGAAAAGATGGACTATAGATTAATCGTGGATTTTTTTGACCCCGGCGTAAAAAGGATAATTTTATTGATGATTCCTCGAGCAATTGGTGCGGCGATAACCCAATTCAATATCTTTGTTTCTAACTTATTAGCCTCTTTTTTGGCCGCCGGCAGCATCTCTGCATTATTTTATTCCAATAGATTGGTTCATTTTCCCCTGGCACTATTTGGCATAGCCACAGGCACCGTCCTATTTCCAACTATGTCCAGGCAGGTAGTTGATGGTGATTTGGATGGTTTAAAAAAGAGTCTTGCCTTTGGTTTGAAAATGGTGATTTTAACCTGTCTTCCTGCGACTGTTGGTTTGATGGTGCTTGGAAAACCCATTATCCGACTTTTATTCGAACATGGACAGTTTGATATATTTGCCACCAATATGACCTATTTAACCCTGTTTTTTTATGCCTTTGGGTTGGTAGGCTTTGCCTCGTTGTACACCATAGTTCCGGCGTTTTATTCCCAACAAGATACCTTGACACCGGTAAAAACCGGTATGATTTCAGCTACAGCCAATATTATTTTTAGCCTTTTATTGATGCGACCCTTAGAACAAGGTGGGTTAACCTTGAGCCTTTCTTTAGCCGGATACCTAAATGTAAGTTTGTTATTGATAAAGTTACGACAAAAGATTGGACCACTTGGGCTAAGACAAATACTTCGATTTTTCCTTAAAGTCCTGTTTGCCTCATTTATGATGGGTATGTTTTGCCGGGTCATTATGCTGATAAAAATAGGTATTTTTTATCAGGTAATAATAGGGATAATTGGTGGATTGGCCGTCTTGTTTTTATGCTGTAAATGGCTCAGGATGGAGGAACTCGGGTCTATTTCAAAATTGTTTAAGAGGGGATAAGGTTGTGTCGAAAATAACATGTAAGAATTATGAAAGAAATTGAAAATGGGTAAGAGGTAGTATCTTTGGCAGTTGGAATTCAGGCTTTAGCCCTTCATTATGAAATTCTAAAATAGTGTCATATGGCACAACATAAAGAATTAATTCCAGAACATTTTTTGTGATTTAGACTTCTGCAAAATGAGAAATGCGAGAAAAAATATGCCACAAAGTCACCAAGACACAAAATTCCACAAAAGGAAATTTTAGTGAAATTTAGTGTCTTTGTGTCTTTGTGGCTAAAAGAATGTGTATAAAGGAATAGGGTCAGAGTATGGAGGAAAAGTCAAGGAAAACAATTTCATGATTTACTGAAATATCAATAAGTTATAAATTTTGCAGGAGTTTATTCGTGATTCTTATAGGAGGTTAATATGTTTATTACACTTGAAGGGTGTGAGGGAAGTGGGAAGACCACGCAATCGACACTGCTGGCTAAGGTATTGCAAAAGGAAGGGTTTGAGGTAGTGCATACCCATGAACCCGGTGGCACCAGGATAAGCCAGCAGATACGAAAGATTTTGTTGGACCCGGAAAATGTCGGTATGACCGTTTTAACCGAACTACTCCTGTATTTAGCCGTCAGGGCTCAACATATAAAAGAGGTTATCAAACCTGCCTTAGAAGAAGGCAAGATAGTCATTTGCGACCGCTTTATCGATGCCACATTGGCTTATCAAGGCTATGGCCGAGGATTAGACAAAAATTTAATCCAGGGTCTCAATTCATTAGTTATCGAGGATGTTAAACCGGAATTAACCTTTATTTTGGATATTGACCCTGCCCAAGGACTAAAAAGGGCAATTAACATTCATAAAGATATCTCTTCTGAAGGCATGGGTGATAGGCTTGAGCAGGAGAAACTTGAGTTTCATCAACGGGTTCGAGAGGGGTATTTTGAGATTGCCCGTCAGGAACCACAAAGGGTAAAGATAATTAATCAAGGGAAAAGCATAGAAGAGATTCACCAAATTCTCTGCGGATATGTCCACGAGATTTTAAAGCATAAATACCCTGTAGAACAGAAATCTCCCAATTTTTAGGAGTGGTTTAAAGAGAGGTGTTTTTTAAGGGGAGAGAAACCCTTTTTTCAAAAAGGGTTTCTCTCCC
>SBAY01000142.1 GCA_005239945.1 Nitrospira sp. | reverse complement strand
GGATAATACCTTTTTTCTTGTTGCCTTAAGTTTTTCCTTCTTTTGTCGATATTATACTCGGGTAGTTTTCATTTTCGGGAAATCTCTTATTTAGTTTTTCCTTAAGTCAGTGCCATTTAGGACACCACCTAAAATTTTCCAAAAGGAAAAATAGATGCGATTACTTTTAGTTGAAGATGACAAGAAGATTGCCTCTTTTATTCTCAAAGGACTCAAAGAGGCTGGGTTTGCAGTCGACCATGCCTCTGACGGCGAAGATGGGCTTCATCTGGCTTTGCATGAGCCGTATGATACCATCATTGTTGATTTAATGCTACCCGAGATTGACGGCCTAACCCTTATCGATAATCTGAGAAAAAGCAGGGTAAACACGCCTGTTCTTATCTTGAGTGCCAAAAGAACTGTAGATGATAGGGTAAAAGGCTTACAAACAGGCGGTGATGATTATCTTACCAAGCCATTCGCCTTTGCAGAACTTCTGGCACGAGTTCAAGCACTCATCCGAAGGGCAAGTGGAACTACAGAATCCACCAGTCTTACAGTGGGAGATCTATCTATGAACTTAATCACTCGAGAGGTTATTAGAGAAGAAAGGGAAATTGAGTTACAACCCCGTGAGTTTTCCCTGCTGGAATATCTTATGCGAAATCAAGGAAGAATCGTTTCCAAAACCATGATTATGGAGCATGTCTGGGACTATAATTTCGACCCGCAAACAAATGTTGTCGAAGCCAGAGTCAGCAAATTACGAGATAAAGTTGATAGAGAATTTCCAAAAAAATTGATAAATACCATCAGAGGAGTTGGATATGTTATTAAAGAACCTTCTTAGGCTAAAGAATACCCTGGCGTTTAGATTATCACTCTGGTATGCGATGATATTCATCATCTCGTCAGTGGTCGCTTTTTTCTTATTTTATCTTGTGGTTTCGAATATTATCCAAAAACGGTTTGATGAAGATATTCTTGAAGAGATAGAAAAGTTTTCGCAAATTTATACAGAAGAAGGTATGGCTGGGGTCGAGCAGTCCTTAGCCTTTGAAGCGGCACACGAGATAATGGATAACGAATTCTTTCGCATTTTAACCCCTGACGGAGATGTGAATGTGTCAACCGACATGTCATACTGGAAAGATTTAGGCCCAACGGCAAATGCCTTAGGGAAAATAAAGAGCGGTACAACCTATGTCTATGAAAAACTATCTTCTCCAGGGCGTGAGTATGAGGTCCGCATTATTTACGGAACCATAGGGCCAGGGAAAATCTTACAGATCGGAAAGTCTATTGAAGAAGAGGCTGAATTTCTAAAAATAATACAGAATGTATTTTTCTCAACAATCGGTTTTATAATGATGCTTGCTGGTGTGGTTGGTTGGTTTATGTCCAGGCGGGCCATGAAGGGAGTTGAGGAAGTTACGGAAACAGCCCTTGATATATCGACAGGTGGAACACTTCAAAGGCGAGTTCCTGTTAAAGCAAGGGGGGATGAAATCGAACGGCTGGCCATCACTTTCAATGGGATGTTGGACCGTATCCATGCCCTGGTTACCGAAATAAGACAGATGGGCGATGATATCGCTCATGACCTGAGAAGCCTGATTACCCGTATCCGTGGAGTGGCAGAAGTTACACTGACCAATGCCAGGTCCACTGAAGAGTATATAACTATGACCGCTGAAGTAATAGAGCAATGTGATAAAATGCTTGAAATACTGAATACGATGATGTTTATCTCGGAAGCCGAGGCAGGAGCAGAGAAATTGAAATTAGAAGAGATAGATGTCGCCAGGGTTATTCGAGAAGCTTGTGAGCTTTTTGAACCAGTGGCTGAAAAGAGAGATATTTCCCTCACCGGCAATGTTACAGGTCCGCTTATCATCCAGGCGGACCTCCAGAGAATTCAACGCATGATGTCCAACCTCATCGACAATGCCTTAAAATATATCTTTCCCCATGGCACGGTCAAGATTTCGGCAGACCGGAATAATGGCAATGTGGTTATTACGGTCAATGATACCGGTATTGGAATATCTGAAGCTGACCTCCCTCATATATTCAAACGTTTCTATCGATGTGACAAAAGCCGGTCGCAGGAGGGAATCGGACTGGGCTTGAGCATGGTAAAGGCGATTGTGCAATCTCACCATGGTGAAGTAGCTGTCACCAGCCAGCAAAATAAAGGGAGCACTTTTAAAGTCATTCTTCCAGAAGTTCTTCCTGCCCTTTAAACCTTCCTTTTCTTCACTCTTCAAACATTACCAAAAGATAATCTTCCGGTCATCTTCTCGTTAACTCCTCATGGTATACTTTATAATGTAGCAGACGACAGCTCGTCTTTGTTTCGTGAATAGGGGAGCGCTTTGTATCCGCCCTCCGATTTCCATAGATAGAGCTGCCTCATAAAAACAACAGGGTTAATTATGGCAAAAAAGGAGGTGAAGTTTCTTTTAAATTTTGAAGCTAAACTCTATTCAATATAAATCACGGAAGCCTAACCGTTAGAGGGTGGAAGTGAAACTTTAACTAGTGCTCTGTCACAGGTGATTTGATGAGTAAGGTTGAGAAGATAGAGAAAAATCTCCTTCCTTCTCTCCTTCTCAACCTTAACCTTAACCTCAACCTTCTTTCTAAAGGTTTATCCATCAATTGAGG
>SBAY01000027.1 GCA_005239945.1 Nitrospira sp. | reverse complement strand
TTTCCTAATTTCTACTTTCCAATTTCTAATTTCAATGTTGTGTGAACGGCTATAGTTCAGTAATTATGATCCATCAATTGAGGTGTGACAGAGCAATAGTTTAATAAGGGGGTTGGTGAAATGAAAAGAAGAATTTTAATTACACCGATAGCGGATGAAAAAAACAAGGTGGAGATAACTTTTCTTAAAGATTTAAAACTAAAAGTGGATAAGAAGGATACGGTATTTATCAAGTTTTTGATGATTTTCTTAGGAATGGCTGGAGGAACGGCGACATATTTTGCTCCATTATTGGGTTTTACAAACAAATCCTTTAATGATATAAAGAAAGGTGTTGATAGTCAAGGTATAATATCACTATTTTACCCTGAAATTGCAGGGCAAAAAAAAAGCGGGGAAAAGACTGACTCAGATATTGGTAAAATCATTACCTTGCTCGTTAAAAATCCTGATAAAACTAACAAACAAATAGCTGATAAATTTAATCGTTCATCAAGTATTAATATAACTCCTAAAAATATAGAGGATGTTCGTAAAAAGTTTGGGCTATAAATATGATAATGTCAAAACGAAATAGAATACTTATCGTTGATGATTCAAAATTCATCAGAATAATCCTGCGTAAACTTTTAACAAAACAAGGATATGAGATAGTAGGAGAGGCTTATGACGGTACCGTGGCTATCCAAAAATATCGTGAATTAAAACCTGATTTGGTTTTAATGGATATTGTCTTATCTGACCCAACAATGAATGGTATTGAAACTATCAAATGGATAATCAAGATAGATCCTACTGCATTAATAATTATAGTTAGCGCCATGGAGCATCAAGGATTAATTAATGAGGCATTAGTTGCTGGAGCAAAGAATTATTGTATTAAACCATTTGAAACCAATGAACTTATTCAAATAATAGATAAGGTGCTTAAGGGAAGTAGGTAATCAGTTATCGGTAATTGTTTTTTTATTTACCTGATATTTTTAAGTTGGTAGAGCAGAAGGAACCTTTTCCCTCTCTCACCTGATAACCGATAACCAATCATCCGCTAATCTTCTTCCTTATTCATTCGGCAGGACGAATGAAAATTTACTACCCTTTCCAACTTGACTTTCTACGAACACATCCCCACCATGTTGAGTTACTAATCTTTTGACAATGGTTAATCCCAAGCCAGTCCCACTAATCTTACGTGCCTGTGCAGAGTTTGAACGAAAGAATTCCTCGATAAAAAGATGTTTTATATCACGCTTTGAAATTCCTATTCCGGTATCAGAAACAGAAATAAGAATGAATGGAATCATTGGTAATCCCTGTTTTATAGAATCAGGTAATTTTTCGAGTTTCCTGACCTCTATTTTTACCTGACCACCTTGAGGCGAGTATTTAATGGCATTTGAGAGTAAATTTATAATAATCTGCTCAAGAATATCCTTGTCTGCAACTATTTGTGAGCAGTCATCGTGGATGTCAAAACTTATTATCATCTTGTTTTTCTTGCCTAATTCTGTAAATCGCCGACAAATTCCTTCTAAAATATCTTTTGTTTTAAGTAATTGTTTGTTGAGTTTTCTTTCCACTAACTCAAGTTTAAAGATGTTCAACAAATCATCCAAAAGGCGATAGAGTCTATCTGTTTCCGCATCAATATCTTGCAGAAATTCCTGTTTGGTCTTCTCATCTAAATTCCCTTCCAGGACCATCTCTAATAAAGCCTTAATAGCGGTAAGTGGTGTTTTTACTTCATGGGAGACAAAGGATAAAAATTCCACCTTCTGCTCAAGTTTTTTATACAGTTGTGCATTTTCAATGGCAATAGCCACTTGATTGGCTATCGACTCAAGTAGTGTTATATCTTCCTGTTCAAAATTGCCAACAATCTTATTAATAGCCTCTAATACGCCAATTATTCTTTCCTTAATTTGCAATGAGACACATAATACCGATTTGGTCTCATATTGGGTAATTAAATCAACTCCTTGATAAAATCGGGCATCTTTAGTTACATCAGGTACTAATAGCGGTTTTTGGTTGTTGATTACCCATCCGGCAATCCCTTTATCTGCAGGAAAGGTAATCCTTTTTACCTCTTTACCTTTTTTCCCTAAAGCAACCTCAAAAATAAGTTCATTCTTCTTTTCATTCAAAAGCATGATAGAGGATGATTCTACATGAAGTACCTCTGTTACCAACTGCATTACTATTTTAAGTAATTTTTGCAGGTCAAGCGTAGAATTAATGATGTTGCTGGTCCTGGTCAAGACCTCCAATTCAGCTACCTTTTGTAATAATTGTGCCAAATCCTGTTTTGTATTGGTTGTATTCATTTTATTAACCTTCAGATTTATAGTCCTTTTTCAGCTAATTCAACAGCATCAATCAGACATTTAAGTTTATTCATCGTCTCGTAATACTCAGTTTCCGGGTTTGAATCGGCTACAATTCCTGCCCCTGCCTGCAAATATACCTTACCATCTTTAATGACTAATGTCCTGATTGTAATGCAAGTATCCAGATTCCCCGAAAAACTAAAATATCCCACACAACCGGCATAAGGTCCTCTTAGTACAGGTTCTAATTCATCAATTATTTCCATCGCTCTAACTTTAGGGGCACCGGTAACCGTCCCGGCCGGAAAACAAGCCCTGATTAAACTAAAGGCATCATATTTGGGAATAAGATTTCCTTTTACTGAGGTAACAATATGCATGACATGTGAATATTTTTCTATCACCCTGAATTCAGGTAGAGAAATTGTTTTATACGCACATACCCGGCCAATATCATTTCGCCCAAGGTCAACTAACATAATATGTTCGGCATTTTCCTTTGGGTCAGCTAATAATTCCTGAGCATATTCATTATCTGCTTTCTCATTAATGCCTCGTGGTTTTGTGCCGGCAATAGGTCGTGTCTCTACCTCATTTTCTTCTAATCTTACCAGAATTTCAGGGGAAGAACCAACGATGCTTACTTCGTCATATTTTAGATAAAACATATAGGGGGAAGGATTTATTCGCCGTAATGCCCGATAGATAGTCAATGGGTCGCAATGAATCGAGGTGCTAAGTCGTTGAGAAAGAACCACCTGAAATATATCTCCTGCTTTGATGTATTCTTTTGCCACTCTTACTATTTCCTCAAATCTGTCTTTGGTAAAATTGGATTGGAATGAAATTTTGAATTTTGAATTTTGGATTTCGGATTTCGGATTTTGAATTGATAAAGGTTGCTGTAATTTACTAATTATATCTTCAATTCTTTTTATTGCTTCTTCATAAGCTAAATCAGGGTCTTTATTTATATAGGCATTGGCAACTATTTTTATTGTTTGAAGCAAATGGTCAAAAATAATAATGGTATCGGTGACAACAAAGAATGTATCCGGCAGATTAAGGTTATCCGGTTTTTGGGCAGGCAGTTCCTCAATAAATCTGACATAATCATAACTTAGATATCCCACTGCTCCTCCGAAAAACCTTGGTAATCCATCAACCTTAACCGGTTTAAATTGATTTATTAGATTTTTAAGTTGAATTAACGGGTCATCGGCCACATCAAAATGTTCTTCCTGACCATCTTTAATAATTATCCCTTGTCTTGCTTTGGATTTAAAGACAATGGAAGGAGCGGCACCCAAAAATGAATATCTGCCTAATTTATCTCCCTTTTCTACACTTTCTAAAAGATAGGCATATTTTTCACTCTGACGAATTTTATAAAAGGCAGAAACAGGGGTTTCTAAATCACCTAAAATCTCTTTATATACAGGTATTAAATTACCTTCATTAGCCTTTTGCCTAAATTCTTCTTTGGTGGGATAATACATAAATTAACTATACCATAAATAACTAAATTTTGCAAGTATTTTTTTGTAAAGTCAGCAATTTTCATTTTGACTTTTTTGAAAATCCGATATAAGGATAGATGCGGGATTTGTCAAAAAATCATCAAAAAATTTGATATTTGTTACAATAATCTTAATGGAAGTTTTGTGATAATCTTGCCATTTAAAGCCTGTTAGAGGGGCTACAGACAGACTACAAGACATTAAAAGAGCAGGCATAGGG
>SBAY01000238.1 GCA_005239945.1 Nitrospira sp. | reverse complement strand
TATTCCTTTTATCGGAAGTTTCTATTCATAAATTTAATTTGTACCAAATTATTGTTTTAAGAATAAAAAGCATTTTTTTCTCATGACAAAAAATCTCTTTCAAATTGTCTGCCCCTCGATAGATTTGCTTGACAAATCTATCGAATTGTAATATAAATAATATCAAGTAATTTAAGGTTACCTATTTTTACGACATGCGCCCCCTTAAGCAGGAGAAAAAAATGAAAAAGATGATATTTTTGTTGCTTGGATTATTTTTGATAATTACAGATGTAAAGGCAGAATTACCGGATAATACTACTTTGCTTGTGAAGGTGCATGATTCATTAATCCCCGGGGAAGGAAGATACACACAACCTATCCTTGAACGATTTATTGCCAAAAAATTAGGACCGGATGTGGATGAAAAAACCTGGGCTGATTTTAACCGTAGTGCCTTTTTGACAAAGAATGAATTGGCGATGATGATTGGGCGGTTATTGGATAAGGAACAAGAGGCTTATCCGCAAAGGCAAGCCTTTAGCCCTGATACCGAGATAACTAAAGAAGAATTATTGGTTGTCCTTATTGAATTATTGAACAATCTTTACCCTGAGGGATTAGGTAAAAAGAGTATTATTGTTCCATTAGAAGGAATGCAAACCGTCTCGGAATTTGTGGAAAGATTAACACCATTAAAGGAATTTTGGCCACGGGATGCTCAGGGAAAATTTATCCCTGGAATATTGGCCGAGGCAAAGGCACTTAATGCCAAGCTTACTCAAATTGAGGATGTTTCCCTGACCGGCAGATACCCGGGTTTTGTGATTACGGCTAAGAAATATTTATTAGAAGAAGACCCAACGAATAATAAAAAGGCAAACTCCTTTCTCACAAATACCTATTCCCTGACTGTTAATGGTGCCCTCCTCCCGGATACAAAATGCAGACGCGATTTTGCCGGATATATCTTTGGGAAATGCTTTGTTGGAGATTATATCCCCACTGAAAGGGTCGTTGAGATTAAGGATGTCCAGAATAAAATAACCCAAATCCCGGCCTATGGTGTCTTTGTAGATAACTGGGATATTGAAGGGGTTATCGATGCCTGGACGCCAGAAGACATAAAAGAAAAGATTATTCCAATAAAAACCAACACCGGGCAAATAATAAAGTTACCTATCTTAGCCAATTCATATATTTATACCCCGCTAGTTCCATTTAATCCTAAACGGGAATTAGGCACCATCTATGCCCCGGCAAATGAAATCTATGAAAATGACCGTGATAGGGCTAATGTCCGGGGATACAAGCGAGTATTTTTCAAACCGTTTAATGAATCAAAGGAAGAGGAAATTTGCCTTTATGGCCAGAATGAATATTGTCCGGTGAAAATCTTACGAGAAGGCACAAAGGCTATTGGTAAGGAGAGCGGGTATAAAAGGTCAATTTCCGAGAAGCGGAAATTATTTTATGGGTCAGAATCTTCTCCAGGAAGTGCTTACGAGTGGATTGACTATTTTGAGATGGATATGGAGAAGGATGCTGATATTCACTGGGGATTATATCACGGCAAACGGATAGAGGTAGAATCAACGATATTTACCTATAAGACTGGCAAAGAGTTTTTTGAACAAAAGGCTGAGGGTGAAAAATTATTAACTATAGAAGAGATGAATAAATTTTATCAGCATACCCCTATCCGTGCTTATTTTATTCCCTATAAACCAACGAATAGTCAACAACCTTACAGGAATTATGCAGGATTTATCGAGATAGGATTTGCCCCTGTATTTACTACCTGGTATGGTTTGACAAGGGATAAATATCCATTAGCCATTAAATGCTGGTTTGATTTAAAGGGTAAGGCAGAAGGAATGGATGTTAAACTTAGTGCGGATAAATTCAAGATTGAGACGGACGACTATTGGTATGATGCTGATGGGATGGGTCAGGATGTATCTCCTGTAGTATTTATGCCGCCTGGTTATAGGAGATTTGTCTGCCCAGCGGTAAATAGTGAGGAGAAATTAAAGATACTCCAGTTCGATGAGCCGGATTATCAACGGATATTGGAACAAAATCTATATATCCAATTAGACCCCAAAGGAAGGGTGATTTTCATTGAATCGGATATTCTTGAAGAACAGTAAATTTTTATATTGTCTGTTGGTATTAGTGGTCGGTATTTTGTTGACCAATTTAGCGTCATCTGCCCAACCTACTTATCTTGTATCAGAAATTATTCCTGCCCCGGAGAATGAAAATTGGTCAAAAGGTTTTACGGCATTTTCAAATTATGATTATGAGGTGGCCATTAAATATCTTACTGCCTCAAATGAGGTTTTAGCTAAATATTACTTAGCCAGGATATATTTTGGTGATGTCTTTGTCAATAACCTTGAACGAAAACCTGCCCCTCCCATAGATAGAACTCAGGCATTAACCATCTTAGGGCAATATCTTGGGTATAGTGAAATGAAGAGATTGTTAAATGATTATCTTTCTCTGAATGCGAATAAAAAGGGATTGAGCAAATTCTACTTCGAGAAGGGAAATTATGAGGAGGCAGTTAAAGTTCGTGAATCCATAAAACCCTCTCAGGAAGATAATCTTTTCATAACCAAATGCAGATATTTTCAGGGGGTTGAACAGCGATTCATTACCCCAATTAGAGATACAAAAGATATTTTAAGACAAGCCAACATCCTACCTCTCCAACAAAAGGGATTGGTTGAACCTCCAGTTCAACGAGGCAAGTCTCAACAGGGGATGATAGAAGAAATAGGTGAGTTCCCGGTAGTAAATGTGAACGAGAAATTATATCCTGACCCGGTATCCAGGATAACAAGCACGCCAACTCAAGAGGTTTTCCATCCTAAGCAGGCAATCGTCGCTGTCCAGGAGGCGATTGTTTGGGATAACCCTGCCATTCCTAACACCTCTTATAAAGCGCTACTCAAAATAAAACAAGGCACAATAGTAACTATTTTAGACACTACCTCGGCTAAGTGATATTACAAGGTATGCCTGCCGGATGATCAGATAGGCTGGATATGCTGGGTGCTATTAAAAAAGTACTGACTGATAAGTCCTTTAAGTCCTATAATAATTTCAAGAGGTTTTTATGAACAGGAAAGTTAAAACAGCAAGATTATCCATAATATCTAATACAACCCTGATATTGTTAAAATTATTAGTGGGTGTTATCAGTGGTTCCGTGAGTATAATATCGGAAGCGATACATTCAACGATAGATTTGGTGGCGGCCATAATAGCCTTTTTTGCGGTCAGGCTTTCTAATATTCCACCTGATGAAGGGCATCCTTATGGACATGATAAGGTTGAAAACATCTCCGGCGTGATAGAGGCAATTTTAATCTTTACTGCCGCAGTAATAATTATTATTGAGGCAATAAAAAAGTTAATTGCAAAAGAACCGGTAGAATTATTGGGATTAGGTGTTCTGGTCATGTTCATTTCTGCCGTGATAAATATTATTGTCTCAAGGATGTTATATAAGGTTGCCAGAGAAGAGGATTCTATCGCCCTGGAGGCAGACGCCCTACATCTAAAACTTGATGTTTATACCTCTTTGGGAGTAGGTCTGGGGTTGTTTTTCATCTGGATAACAGGGTGTAATTATTTGGACCCCATTATTGCCATAATAGTTGCTTTATTTATAATTCGAGAGGCCTATTTGCTTACATTAAATGCCTTTAAACCACTAATGGACGTTCAACTTTCCGATAAAGATATTAGCGTTATAAAAACAGAAATTTCAGAATATCAAACAGCGTATTTTGATTTTCACGAAATAAGAACAAGGAAAGCCGGCAAGATAAAACATATCGATTTTCATCTAACTATGCCTCAAAATATGACGGTCAAAGAGGCACACGATATCTGTGATGAAATCGAAAAAAACATTGAGAAAGGTTTGAAAAACACAAAAGTCCTAATTCATATCGAACCCTGTATCCATAATTGTGAAATGTGTGATAAGGGTGGTTCTGGACTGGAATGTAAGGCGTTAACTTTATTACATACTGGGCTTCAATTCAGACATTAGACCATAGACTAAAGACTTAAATCGTAAGCGGTTAGCCGGAACCTTAATCTTTCAGTTTTTGGATAAGACAGATGTTCATACATTATCTTTTTCTCCATCTGAAAGCTGACGGCTGAATACTGAATGTTTACTCTAAATCTGATGTCTAAAGTCTGAAGTTTAATGTCTGAATTGAAGACACTGGGGGTAGCTCTTGACAGGCTGTCGAAGTCTGTTCCCAACACCTCCTAAGAAGCAGTCAACCGATAAACCTTTAAACCCTGGTAAAATTCTTCAATTATCACCTTCAATATAGAAATAATCGGTATAGTTAAAAGCATACCCCATACCCCCAGCAATTGACCACCGGTTAAGACCCCAAAGATAATCAATAATGGATGTAATTTGACACTCTGGGCTATTACGGTTGGACCTATTAAGGCATTATCTATAAGTTGGACTAAAATCAATACCACAATTATCCCTATGATTAAAATGGGTTGAGAAGATAATAAGGCAACGGCTATCGCAGGAATAGTTCCCATTGCCGGACCAAAATAAGGGATAAGAATGGATATTCCCATTATTAGCCCAAGAATGATATAATAATCTAACCCGATAAGATAAAGTCCAATTATATAAAGAATAGAGACGATAAGGACATCTAATAATTGTCCTCGAATAAAATTCGTAATCTGAATATCAATTTTATTCATTAGATTCAATGATGTCTCAAAATACCTGTTTGGAACCAGGGCAATAAATGCCTTTTTGAGCCTCCTGCCATCCTTTAAAAGAAAGAATGTAATCAGGGGAACTAAGATTAAAAGAGAAAACAAAGAAAAGAAATTAAAGACAAAAGAAAGGATAGAATCTAAGAGATTTGATAAAACAACCTCAGTTTTTGAAGAAAGTTTTGAGGCAAATTCTTTACCTTTAAAAATAGAAAAATGGCTTTCAATGTATCTTTTGGAATAAACCTCTACTTCCTTCAATTGAGAGATGTATTTAGGTAGATTTTCTTTTGTTTGCCTGATCTGGTCAGAAAGTAGAGGAAAGAAGTAAATTGTCAGCATAGTAAAAAGCAAAATGATTGATAGGTAAAGGATAACCACTGCCGATGTTCTTCCAAGACCTCTTTTTTCCATTTGGTCAACCAGAGGATTTAACAAATAGACAAGGAGAATAGAAATAACAAAAGGAAGGATAGCACTGCGACAGACAAATAATAAAAAAATACCTATTCCTAAAAACGCTATTAAGTAGAGGATTAATTTACCATTTTTAGTTTCACCGGTTATCATATTTAAACCCTCATAAGGGAGGAATGCTGAAGGCTATTAGAGAGGAAGAAACTCTATAACCTAACAGTCTTCAGCCTTCCCCCCTTCAGCCTTCCTATCGCTAACTTTGTGAAATTAAAAATATACCCGTACAGATAATGCCTACCCCTATCCATCTTGTAAGCGGGACAGGTTCTTTCAGGATAAATTTAGAGGATAAAACTATTAGAACATAAGCCATACTAAGCATTGGATAGGCATAGCTTAAATCGGCATATTGTAATATCCGCAGCCAGAGGAGTGCACTGAATATAAAAAGCAAAAATCCAATGATTACCCTTGGCGTAGTAAATATTCTAATTAATTCTAAAGGAATAGGTTGCCCAGAAGGTTTGCCTACACCAGTTTTTAATAATAACTGGGCAATAACGACAATACAAACACAGATAAAAATACTAACTAATATTGACATAATGTTCCTCCTTTATCCTTTCTAACTTTGGGAAACTAAAGTCACACCTATACAAATTATTCCTACCCCTATCCAGCGAATAAGGACTACCTGTTCATGGAATAAAAAGCAAGAGGCAATGACGACCAATACATATCCTAAACTAATCATTGGATAGATATAACTCAGATGGCATCTTTGGAGTAATAAAAGCCATAAAAAAGAACTGGCTAAATAAAGTAACCCTCCTATTATAACCCAGGGATTAGTCAGTATTCCAAGATAATTAATCAATAAAGATTGTGAAGTAGCCGAGTGCATAACCCCTGATTTCAACAACAATTGCCCTACTACCGCCATACAAATAGATAGAAGTACCCCTAAGAAAAACTTCATAATTTTTACCTCTTGTAAATTAGATTGGTTCTGTTAAAAGTTTCACTGCAAATTTTTCATAAGTCGCGATGATTAAAGAGGTTATCTACTTTTTAGCCTCCTCTCACCATTTGACCATAAGTTTATCGCCTTACCCACTCCAGGGTATATCTAACCGTAATGCCTTAGTTATCAATTAATATCAAATGAAATTTCGGATTTTGGATTTTCGATTTTGGATTGAGGAATCTTAATATCCTTAATCCAAAATCGAAAATCCAAAATTGTAATCGTAATCTGAT
>SBAY01000228.1 GCA_005239945.1 Nitrospira sp. | reverse complement strand
GGGGAAGAGAGGGGTTTAAGGGGAGAGAAACACTTTTTTCAAAAAGGGTTTCTCTCCCCTTAAAAAAACACCTCTCTTTAAACCACTACTAAAAGTTGGGGAATTTCTGGTTTCGCCACATAGAAATTTCTGCGATAATATTTCTATTGACATTAGCCTGAAATTGAATTATAATTGTAAATATTAGATTAGGGGGATATTCCCTGATTTCTTGACCAGGATAGGAATAATGATGAAAATTCTTAATTTTTATATCTTACGCACCTTTGGAAAACCATTTATAATAAGTCTTATTTTCTTTACCGGGTTAATTATCATTAGCAATCTTTTCAGACGAACAGGGTTATTGCTCGAGCGACAAATTCCTCCTTTAATTATGCTTGAATATTTTCTCTATCAAATTCCCAATATCTTGATGTTAATCACCCCGGTAGCCGTATTATTAGCTTGTCTGTTTTCCTTAGGAACTCTATCACATTACAACGAGATTATTGCCTTAAGTTCTGCGGGAATAAATTTATATCGGATTGTTCTGCCGATAATATTTGCCGCTATACTTATTAGTTTTTTGGCATTGGGTTGGAGTGAATTTGTTATTCCTGAGGCTAACCGGCGACTCCAGATGATAAAATCACAAAAGCTGTTTTCTGAAAAAGATATTTCACGCAAAGCAGAAAATCTCTCCTTGCGAAATGCTCAAGGATGGTTTTTGACTATTCGATTATTTGATAATGAAACTATGAAAGGAATCGAGATTAAGGACCGTTATTTAAGTGGACAGCCTTCTCTACGGATAGATGCCAAAGAAGCAAAATGGCTCAATGGTGAATGGTTGCTTCAGGATGGAATTTTACGCCAATTTAATCAGCAGGGATTAATCATAAAGGAAACTCCATTCAAAAAGAAAAAGCTGCAATTGTGGTCTCCTGATGAGATATGGATGATTAGCCAGGCTGAAAAAAAGAAATCTGATGATATGAACATAAAAGAGTTAAATGCCTATATTAAACTCCTTGCCAAAAGTGGATGTAAATTTAATGATAAATTAGTCGATTTATATCTAAAAATTTCTTTTCCTTTTGCTAACCTGATTATTGCCTTGATTGGCACGAGTTTAGCCTTGCAAAAACCAAAGGGAAACATAGCCGCAACCTTTGGGTTGAGTATCCTAATCAGCTTCCTTTACTGGGAGACAATAGGTATCGGCCGGGCATTAGGTATGGTAGAAAAATTACCTCCCCTGTTTGCTGCCTGGATAGCTAACATTATCTTTGGAATAACAGGTGCTTATTTAGCGGTTAAAGCCAGGAAATAGCCGATAAATTAAAAATTATGAATTAAAAATTAAAAATTGAGGATTAAGAATTATTTTCCTCAATTTTTAATTATTTAAAGAGGGTGGTATTTATGGAGTTAAAAAGTAAGAAGTTAGTTTTTGTTGGTGCCGGGAATATGGCCGAGGCGTTGGTCAGAGGTATTCTAAAGGCCAATTTGGTTGAGAAAGAAAATCTTTTAGTCACGGATGTTAATCTGAAACGACTGGAGTTTTTTAATCAGGCATTAGGGGTGAAAGGAGTAAGTAATAATAAAGAAGCCGTTCTACTTTCAGAGGTAATCGTTTTATCAATCAAGCCGCAGATGATGAAAAATGTTTTAGATGAAATAGCCGGTGTGGTTCAACCAGGACAAAAGGTTATCTCTATTGCCGCCGGGATTACCACTAAATTTATTGAATCTAAACTAACAAAAGAAATTCCGGTAATTCGGGTGATGCCAAATACCCCTGCCTTAATTGGACATGGTATGGCAGGTATTAGTGCGGGAAAATATGTTCAGGATGAAGATATGGAGTTAGCCAGGGTAATATTTGAGGCAGTAGGTAAAGTGGTTGTGGTCAAAGAGGAGCAAATGGATACAGTTACCGCCTTATCGGGTTCTGGGCCGGCATATTTCTTTACTATTGTTGAAATTTTAGCCGAGGCAGGGGTATCTCTTGGACTACCGGAGGAAATATCTTTAAAACTGGCGATTGAGACCATGGAAGGTGCGGCTAAAATGCTGAAAGAAACTAATGAACACCCGACTATTTTACGCAATAAGGTTACCTCTCCCGGTGGGACAACCATGGCCGCTTTAAATGTCTTAGATGAAAAAGGTTTTCGTAAGACATTTTTAGAGGCAGTTACAGCCGCTGCTAAAAGGTCAAAAGAATTATCAATTATCAATTAATAATTATTTTAGAGGTGATGAAGTGAAAAAGAATAAAATATAGAAAAGAAACTACGAAAATTGATAATTGAACATTGTTAATTATATGAGGAGGTTAAAGGTATGAAAAAATTGTTTGTTTGTGTAGTGGGGATGTTGTTTGTTTGGTGTTTATCTGGTTGCATGGGGAAAAATACCGCTAATGATGTGACCATGGTAGAGTCAGAAAAGCCTCAAATAGAGAACAAGGCGGTGAAAAGTATGGAGGTAGTATCCGACGAAGGGGAAAAGGAATTTGAAGAAGATAGCAAAACGCAAGGGATAAAATCTGACGAAACTGAGGAAGTTGCTGTGATTACGACTAATTTTGGTAAAATCAGGATTAAGTTTTTCCCGCAAGATGCCCCAAATCATGTAGAAAACTTCAAAAAATTGGCTAAGGCGGGATTTTACAATGGGACAACATTTCATCGTGTCATACCAGGGTTTATGATTCAGGGTGGAGACCCAAATACTAAGGATGATGACCGTTCAAACGATGGTATGGGTGGACCAGGTTACACAATTTCGGCTGAATTTAACAGTCGTTCTCATCAACGGGGTATTGTCTCTATGGCTCGGGCTCAAGACCCAAATAGTGCCGGCTCTCAATTCTTCATTTGTGTTGCCCCGGCAACCTTTTTAGATAGACAATACACGGTTTTTGGAGAGGTAATAGAGGGGATGGATGCCGTGGATAAGATTGTCAGTGTCCAGAGGGATAGACTTGACAACCCGCTCGAAAGGGTTCCGATGACGGTATCAATAGAGAGTAAGAAGTAGTCAGGAAGCATAGAAAAAACGCTAACGGAGGCCCGAACTTGTTCGGGAAATATCCTCAACGAATTGAGGCATCCAGGACCGCGTAACAGGGGAGCAAAACATCTCGGAACAATTAAAACACCTTCTTCACGATATTAGAAGCCTCAACTTGTTGAGGAAGGGGGAATGGAACATGCAAGAACAATTAACAACACCTTCTTTAATTGGAGAAGACAAAGAGGTAGAGCAAGGGCTTCGGCCACTTAAGATGGATGAATTTATAGGACAAACTCAGATTAAAGAAAATCTGGTCATCTTCATTCAAGCGGCTTTAAAAAGGAAAAAACCACTTGACCATGTCCTGCTCTATGGTCCTCCAGGATTAGGAAAAACTACATTAGCCCATATTATCGCCAATGAACTGGGAACAAATATCAAAGTTACCTCTGGCCCTATTTTAGATAGACCTGGAGACATCGCCGCTATCTTAACCAATTTATCTGATGGTGATGTCCTCTTTATTGACGAAATACACCGTATTCATCGCACGGTAGAGGAATTATTGTATTTAGCCATGGAAGACTTTAAATTAGATATTATGATTGGCAAGGGACCATCAGCTCGCTCGATACAACTTGATTTACCTAAATTTACCTTAGTTGGGGCGACAACAAAGGCAGGTCAACTTACCTCTCCTTTGCGGGATAGATTTGGGGTGGTTAATCGCCTCGAATTTTATGAAGATGAGGATATGTTTAAGATAGTAAATCGCTCGGCTAAAATCTTAGATATTGAGATAGACAAAGAAGGCGCCTGGGAAATTGCCAAACGCTCTCGAAGAACGCCACGAGTAGCTAACCGACTTCTACGCCGGGTTAGGGATTATGCTGAGATAAAAGGTGAAGGTAAAGTTACAAAGGAAATAGCCGACAGGTCATTATCTGCCTTTGAAATAGATGCTATTGGTTTAGATAATATGGACAGAAGAATTATGGAGACATTGATTGATAAATTTGGTGGTGGTCCTGTTGGACTTAATACCTTAACCGTAGCCATAAGTGAAGATATTTCTACGGTTGAGGATATTTATGAGCCATTCCTGATACAGATTGGCTTTATCAATCGCACCCCCAGGGGAAGACGAGCCACAGAATTAGCCTACGCCCACTTTAAAAAAGGATTATTTTATGAGAAATGAGAGAGTCAGTGTGTCTAAAAATAGAAAAACGATGAAGATAATCATTGCTATTACAGGGGCAAGTGGAGTTATTTATGCTCAAAGGTTGATTGAGATGCTTTTACAACAAGAAGGGATAGAAATTTTCCTTACCCTGTCTAAAAATTCTGCCTTGGTCATCGAGGATGAATTAAAAGTAAAAATAGACCTGCAAAGATTTAGTCCCGAAGAATTATTTGGAGAGAAAGGGAAAAAGATAGTCTATTACCATTGTGAAGATTTAACGGCTAATTTCATAAGTGGCTCAAACCATTTTGAGGCAATGGTCATAATCCCTTGCAGTATGGGAACATTAGCCCGGATTGCCGGTGGATTATCCGACAATATTATCTTGCGGATGGCGGATGTAGCCTTAAAAGAACGGCGAAAACTTATCCTTGTCCCCAGGGAAACTCCTTTAAATTACCTCCATTTACGAAATATGTTAGAACTTACAACGGCAGGAGCCATAATTCTTCCCGCAAGCCCTGGTTTTTATCATCACCCTATGACAATAAATGAGTTGGTTGATTTTGTCGTCTTGCGCGTCTTAGACCACTTAGGGATTAAACTAGATATGCCTATTAGATGGCAATCGCCTCAGCTACGGTGTATAATGAACCTGTAATGCAAATCAAATCCATGGACTCGGCTATTGCCTCTGCATATTTTATCCCCTCTGCTACTGGAGAACGAATATGGATTTTATTTGTGTATTTGCTTACCTCATCATATATCTTTGCCGGGGCAGATGAGCGGTTTATTTTTGGTTGGGTAATAATTACCAGCTTAAGGTTTTTATTTCCTTGAAGTAGTTCCTTCACCATTCCACCTACATCTTTATCCTGAAGAATACCAAGGACTAAAATTAATTTCATATTGGAAAAGTAATCATCCCATGCCTTTCTTAACACAGCGGCAGATGGTGGATTATGTGCTCCATCCAAAAGGATGTAAGGGGCTTTTTTTATCAACTCCAACCTACCTCGAATTCTTGCCTGAAGCAGCCCATTTTTAATATCTCGGGTGGTAATTTTAAATCCATACTGTTTCTGTAAAACCTCTATGGCAGAAATAGCTACAGCGGCATTAATTACCTGGTGATAGCCTAAAAGTGAGGTTTGTAATCCACAATACTCCTTCAGAATTCCCTTAACGCTAAATTGGTAATTCGAGTTTGAATTGGCAGGAAACTGCTTGATGACAAATTTTATATCCCTGCCTACCTGATATAGTTTTGCATCTTTAAGTTTTGCCACTTTTTCTATTACCTTAAGCACCTCTGGTTGATGTGCAGAGGTAACCACAGGCACACCCTGCTTGATTATCCCTGCCTTTTCGCCGGCAATCTTCTCTATTGTTTCTCCCAAAACATCCTGATGTTCCAGACCAATGGAGGTAATGACACTGACCAGGGGGGTAACAACATTCGTCGCATCTAACCTGCCTCCCAATCCTACCTCTAACACAGCGAAATCAACCTTTTCCTGGGCAAAATATAAAAAGGCAAGTGCCGTGGCTATTTCAAAATAAGTGGGATGAGAAGGGAGAATTTTTATAACAGGGAGTATTTTTTCTGAGATTATCTTAGCTACCTCAACCTCTGGAATAGGAATACTATTGATGGTTATTCTTTCGGTAAATGATACAAAATGCGGTGAGGTATAAATCCCAACCTTAAACCCGGCATTTTTCAGAATTTCGCCAATAAAGGTTGTCGTTGAACCTTTCCCATTGGTCCCAGCAACATGAATACATTTTAAATCCTGATGCGGATTGCCTAAAAGTTCTAAAAGCCTGGTTATCCTCTCTAATCCTAACTGGATACCAAACCGCTCTAAATTATTAAGATATTCGATAGTTTTGGAATAATTCATTTTAATATTCATGGTCATCAACCCCTATTTTCATAATAACACCCTATATATTATATAACACCTTCTATCCTTATGTCAAACTTTTTCGACCTGTGCAGAAATTCCCCAACTTTTAGCAATGATTTAAAGAAGTGGATATTTTGAGGGGGAAAACCTTTTGAAAAAGGTTTTCCCCCTCAAACTCCCCTTTTCCAAAACTTTTTAACCACAAGAGTATAAAATTTTATTTACTCCATTTATAAGAAATGGGGTAAATAAAATTTTATACTCTTGTGGTTAAAAAGTTTTGGAAAAGGGG
>SBAY01000146.1 GCA_005239945.1 Nitrospira sp. | reverse complement strand
TAAGGTAACTCCATAGCCAGTCATACTCACACCTCTAAGCCATTGCGGTTTCATTTGCTTCAAATCCCCAAGTACCGCTAAAGTTCCAGCAGGACTCTTTGGAATATCATTTTCTCCCCGTAAGACACATGGATTGTGTTGAGTCCCCTGCCAGACCACATAACCTACGCCACCACCTAAGAATATCCGTGTCTCAATGCCAATGGTAAGGTAGAGTGGGTCGTTCAACAAAGGAGACAGTTGTCCCGCACTGCAGTAGTTAGCATTACCCAACCTGGGCTGTAAGACCCCCATATAGGTATAGATAACCTTATCTGAGAGATTCACGGCTACATTGTAATTTTGATAGGCATTTCTGGGATTAAAGAGCACAGCCTCATTCAGGTCTTTGATATTGATCCAGGTCCCAAGCTCCTTGTGGGGATAGCAATCTGTGCCGTAAGAAACTGCTTTCAATCGAATATCCTTTCCTGCTACCAGGTTTTCAATTACATGTCCACCACCATATTTAAATGCCCCAGGATAGATGGCATTAGCCGGGTCGGTTTCTGGGAGTTCAGTGGCACCAAGATAGGTATCTACTGCACCCAGACCAGCATAAGCCGGCACATTATTCAGCCAGACCTTTTGTGCCTTAATTCTTGGTTTAGAATGACCAAAATTGAAGTAAATGCCGGAAGAACACATGGGACCAAAGGTAGCTGTAGTAACGACATCTACCTCTTTAGCCGTCTGGCTAATCCCTTTTTGAGCCACTAAATCAATAATTTCTTCAGCCGTAACAATGACAGCCTTGCCTTTTTTGATTCGTTCGTTAATCTCGGCAATCGTTTTAGCCATCCTTAACACTCCATATAGCACCTATTAGCCAAAAGTTTTCATCCGAAGTTTCCCGGACAAAGGAATTGGAAGCCTCAACAAGTTTGAGATTTCTCTCCCCGAACAAGTTCGGGCATCCGATGAGAAGTTTTGACTAATAACTGCTATAGTATAATTAACAATTATCAATTAATAATTATTTTAGTATACCATCTTTCTATGATTCCGTCAAGGATTATTTTTTTTGATGGGTGCGTGTAAAATTTGTGGGTAAACTTATTGGTGGAAATTTCTATAGGAAAGATACATACCCTCTATCCCCTCTCAAGAGGGGATTTTCTGTATTATTCCCCTCTAATAAGCTTATCTTTACCCACATCTTTTTCCTGCTAAATTCTATTCAGGGCTAAAGCCCAATTAGGGCGGTTCCCCTTGCTCCTCCGCTCTAAAGAGCGGAGTTATTTGTCTTCTGCTCTAAAAAACAAAGTTAATTCTACCTTTCCCTAATAACTCCGCCATTTATGGCAGAGGGACGCACAACAAAGGAAACATAGGTTTTAGCCTTGACTCTTCCTCTTTCTCCCTTTTCTGCTTTTATCCGAGAGACTTCTACTGGTGGGTAAGAATAAGTCTAATAAGAGGGGATTTAGGGGTGTGTGAAGTTCAGCCTATTTTAGCAGAGATACTTTCTACTGAACAATTTTTCCACCATTCACTGAGCGATTACTGCACTCCCAAAATTTTTATTGACATTTACCCTCTTGTCAGATATACTTATATTATAGTAAACAATTAAAGCCGAGGATATGAAGGAAGAGGCAAGATGATGTTTAAGAATATGTTCAGGATGAGTGCTGTTTGTCTATCAATTTTAGTTTTATGTGCTCTGAAGGCAGAAGGTGGAACAGTTAAACCATATCTTAGCCTTATCAGCGGTTATGATGACAATATAACACTACAATCTACCGCCAAGGATATGTTTTTTAGCCTCATCCCCGGGATAAAATTCAAAACAGATGATAAGATATTGTTTGTAACCCTTGATGCTGAGGGGAAATATATCGCTTATCGTAAATACACTGAACATAATAGAACCGATTGTTTAATTAAAAGCACTTTAGAATGGCATCCTGCTCCGTATGAATTTCTTTTGTCAGGTAAATATCTAAAAGGTGAAGAAACAGGATTAACAACATTAGAGGTAAGCAGGCGGATAACTGCATTGTTGAAAGAGAAACGATATTTAATTAATCCATCAGTAACAGTCTCAGTGATAGAAGGTAAAGGCAGAAATTTCTCTATTTTAGGTGAGGTAAGGAAACCAGTTATTACACTACTTGAACGCTTACAAATCTATTTTTCTACTCTCAATGTTCAACTTTAAATTTTACACAAAGGAGCAACATCGATGGATAGTTTTAGTTTTTTAAATGACATAGATTGGCAAGCAATAAAAGAATTTGGTGACAAAATCAGGACTGAGTTGACAGGCCATCTGGTAAGTTTGAAACTTTATGGGTCCAAGGCGTGTGGACGAGATAGTGGAGAATCAGATATAGATATTTTAGTAGAAGTTGATAGTCTTACTGAGAACCTCTGGAATCAAGTGATGGACATTGCCTTTGAGGTAAACTTGAAGAGGGATGTTTATATCTCTCCAAGAGTTTTAAGTAGTGATAAACTCCAATCATCTAAATGGGAGGTTACCCCTTTTGTCCAAAATGTTAAAAGAGAAGGATTGCTGATATGAAATCAGAGATTGTTGATTTAGCCTATCATCGAATGAAACGAGCAAAAGAAGCCTTTCGTGACGGTGAACTGTTGCTTAACCAGGGTTCAATCTGGGGAGCTGTAGGACGCTTTTATTATGCTGCTTTTTATGCTGCCAGGGCGTTATTGGCTACAAGGGAATTAGATTCTTCAAAGCATAAAGGAGTTATTTTACTCTTTTCAAAGCACTTTGTAAAAGAAAATATTATCTTTCCTGAAACGGCTAAGGCACTTTCCCGTTCTTTTGAAAAACGTCTTGATAGTGATTATGAGGATTATGTGGAATTTAGTTCTGAGGATGTAAAGGCGGTAAGTGAAGAAGTGTTAAGTTTTATAGAAGCATGTCAACAAGCTCTGGAAAAATTGTTAGAAAAAGATGCAAATAGTTAATTAAATAGTACAGGAATTTGCTCTATCCCAAAAGTCATAACTTCTTTAATACGAGAGGGTTAGGGTAATATTAAAAGTCCGCCCAAAGGGCGCTAAGTTCAGTAATTTAAGGGTGGTTTTGATGTTATACATTCGTTAAATTCGTATCCTTCGTGATTTAATTTTTATCCTTTTTTGTGCCAATTCTATCGGTATGACTATTTTCCTATGATTTTCTGCTGTATTTTTTCTAATGCCTCCTGGGCTACCTCTCTTACCTTGAAATCGGTATCATTCTGTGTAACTTCTTTTAATGGTTCAATAGCCTGGATATCTCCTATCTGGCAGAGGGATTCTGCGGCTCTACAGCGAACATTACTACCCTCATCTTTCAGGGCAATAATAAGTGGTTTTACTACCTGCCTGTCTTCTGTCATACCCAGGGCGTATGCGGCTTCCCATCGTACTTGGTTATCTTCATCTTTCAAAGCATCGATAAGTGCCTTTATTGCCTTTTTATCTTCTATTTTACTTAAGGCTTCTGCGGCTTTCCATCGTATCTGGTTATCCTCATCCTTCAAGACAGCGATAAGTGGCTCTACGGCACGGCTGTCTCTTATCTTCCCTAATGCTTCTGCCGTATACTTTTGTACACCCAAATCCTGATTCTTAAAGGTAGTAATAAGTGGCTCTACAGCGCGGCTGTCTCCTATCTCTCCTAAGGCTTCTGCTGATTTCTTCCGGACATCCCAAACCCTATCCTTAAGTGCAGTAATGAGAGGCTCTACCGCTCGTTTGTCTCTTATCTTACCTAAAGCCTCTGCTGACCAATAGCGAACATGCCAATTTTCATCCTTAAGTGCAGTAATGAGTGGCTTTACAGCCGGCTTACCTATCTTGCCTAATGATTCTGAAGCTCCTTCACTGACATACCAATTGTCATCCTTAAGTGCAGTAATGAGTAGTTCTATGGCGTAGTTATTTCCTATCTTGCCTAACATCTTTGTGGCATAGTATCGCACACTGACATTCGTATCCTCAAGTGCAATGATTAATAAGTTTATATTGCCTTTCTTGCCTAATGACTTGGCTATCTTCTCCTGGACATGGCTATCCTCATCTTGCAACTCTCTCAATTGCTGAACCAATTCATCGACCTTGTCTGTCCTACCTTCACAATTCCAACAAATCACTAACACCAAAACCCCTAAAACCAAACCCTTCAACCTTCTCATTGTTAGTATCCTTACCTTTGTTCGAATGGTACATACTGATTTCATTCTGACTTCTGACTTTTTTATCCGTACCTAAAGTATTTATATAACAAAAAAACATTTCTCGTGTTTTCTGTTATTTTATATTCCTTATTAGGTACCTATCCGGAAAACTAACGAATGCCTCAACTTATTGAGGAAAAATATCCCAAACAAGTTTGGGTTTCCGACTTTTCGGATAGGTTCTATGTAGAATAAAAATACAACACCTGAGAAGTGTTTTTTTGATTAAAGTATTCTCTCAAGTAAAGGGTTCGACTGACAGTCTTTCTCCTTTAGAAGTTTTTTATGCCTTCTTTTCTTTCCTGAATAGCCTTTTCTTTCCGTATCCAACCAGGCCTACTAATCCCGAGCCCAGAAGATACATGGTTGAAGCTTTCGGAATTATGGTTCGCCTTACACCCGTTATCTTGAAGGTTTTGTAATCGGTCAGTGAACGGTAGGGAAAAGACAAGTAACCAGAACCCCAAAGGGGTGCAATTATTGTAGCAAACCCAATAATGCCACCCTTTCAGGGTTTAATGGTAATTATTCAATGAATGCTACAATAATATCATCCCTTCGGGATTAATGTAAATTATTGAAGG
>SBAY01000020.1 GCA_005239945.1 Nitrospira sp. | reverse complement strand
CGACTTACAATAACATTGGGGCAATTCACGATGCCCAGGGCAACTATCAAGAGGCGTTGAAGTGGTATGAGAAGAGTAGAGTGATTAGTGCGGAGATAGGCGACCGGGCAGTTTTAGCTAAGATTTACAATAACATTGGTGAAATTCATCGTGTCCAGGGCAACTATCCAGAGGCGTTGAAGTGGTATGAGAAAAGTGTAGGAATCTTTAAAGAGGTTGGTAGTTGGCACTCAGTAGCTGTCCTGCTTAAAAACATTGGTCTTCTATATCGTGATACAGGCAAAAAAGATGTGGCAAAGCAATACCTGAAACAAAGCGAGCAAATCTATATCCAACTTAACCTTAAATCCGAGGCAGAGGAGGTCCAACGGCTGATTGAAACATTATAACATTGGATGGATTTTAGGCCTTAGCCTTTCCTACCTATAAAATTCTAAAGAATTAACTCCAACGGAATTTAGGCTTTAGCCTTTTATTGCAAGAGAGAAGAACAACCCCCTAAACTCTTATTAAGGGGGAAGGCGTAACACACAGGAAAGATTCCCCTTAATAAAGGGGTTTAGGGGGTTGTTACCTGCTTTTGGGCCATAAAACATTGTCCAATCTGATAGCTGAACGCTTACAAGATACACATAGATTCTCTCAGATAATTTAACTGGAGTTTCAGATTATGAGGTCTGTTTTTGTTAAGATTTTGATTTTAGTCGTCTTAATCATAGCTCTAAATAGAGATAATATATCATTTGCTAACAATCGACTATCTGGTCTTCCAAAGGTTATGTTGTGGGCCTGGGAATGTCCGGAGAAACTAAAATTTATAAATCCAGGCAAATTTGGTGTTGCTTTTTTAGCCAAAACTATTTATTTACGGGGCGATAAGGTTATTGTTCGACCACGACTCCAACCATTGGAGTTGCCTGAAGGAACTGCCCTCATGGCTGTTGTGCGGATAGAAATAGACCGTTTTCATAAACCAAAATTTTCCTTTGAACAAAGGAAAAAGGCAGTTTGTGCCATAACTAAATTGTGTCATATACCTAAGATAGTTGGTATCCAGATAGATTTCGATACAACGGTATCTGAACGTGGTTTTTATAAAGATATAATATTGGAGTTGCGTCAGCAGTTGCCAGATTCAATAGGTTTATCTATGACCGCATTAGCCTCCTGGTGTATCTATGATAATTGGCTTTCAGGACTACCTGTGGATGAGATTGTCCCTATGCTGTTTCGCATGGGACCAGACCATCATCAGATTGTCCGTTATCTTCAATCCGGCAGGGATTTTCAGCCAGCTGTCGCCCAAAATAGCCTTGGTATAGCCACTGATGAAAAGGCATTGAAATTACCCCCTGGACGCCGGATTTACATCTTCCACCCAAAACCATGGACCAGGGAAGCGGTAGAAAAAAGTCTCAAGGAGCTAAAACAATGATAATAAAAACTATTAAGATTTTAGGTACTATCGTGGTAACGGCTCTCCTGCTTTTTTATGCTGCCAATCTACTATTTGGTTGTCCCAGGTATATTCCCCGTGCTGTTTTTACTTATTCATTGCATCCTGATTTTCCTCTGAAGAAATTTGTGCAGGGAAATTTAGGGGTTCTTCAGCCTACCTATGCACGCTCCTATCTTGTAGTTGCTTATAGGTACTTAATAGGTATTGATTTTGATGAAGAGGAGCAGAAAGCCGTTTTAGATTTGTGGGAACACCGTCTTGGTCGGATATGGGATGATGAAGAAGAGTGGGTTAAGGATTGGTTTGCTGTTAGAAATAAAGTTCCTGGCATAGATGCGCCACAAGAGATAGAGATTTACCAATATGACACAAGTGATTGGTTCTATTACTCTCTTAATTGCTCAGAAGATGCCTTTAGAACAGCGTGCAGGACACTTAACGAAAGGATTCAAAAATTTGGCACAAATAGTTCAGAAGTAAAGGAATGGGTTTATGCACAAGACAAAGTCTTTGCTAACTGCTCGGGAGAAGAACAGACCATTCCAGATAATGCAAAACCCAACACGCATTCACTGATTAAAGCCGATAGGGCTTACCAGATTGCCTCGGCACATTTTTATGCAGGTAATTTTGATACAGCCAAAAAGATGTTTGAGAGGATTGCCAAAGATACATCCTCCCCCTGGAGACAGATTGCCTCCTACCTTGTTGCCAGGACATTAATACGCAAGGCAATGGCCATGGATAATCCAGATTCCGATGTTTACAAGGATACTTTACGCCAGGCAGAAAAGCAGTTAAAGATGGTCTTAAATGATAAAGATTTGAGTCGTATGCATCCTGCGGCTGAAGACTTGATTGGATTTATTCGATTCAGATTATCTCCAGAGAGATTGCAGGAACTATCCGAGGCTGTGCTTAAGAAAGGTTCAGGGAAAACCTTAAGATACAAACTGGGAGATTATACGATTCTATTAAGCCGTGTTTCGAACAAAGAAAATACTGATGATTTGACTGATTGGGTCTGCACATTCAAAGAGAAAAGCAATGATGCATTAGAACATTCCCTAAAAAAGTGGAAGGAGACCCAGTCCCTTCCCTGGCTTATTGCCTCTTTATCAAAGATTCAATCACCTCACCCTGAGGTTTTGAAACTTCTCCAGGCAGCTAATCAGGTCGGGCAAGAGTCCCCAGCTTATTTATCAGTTAAGTTCCACAGGATTCGTTTGATGATGGATTTGGGGGAAAAAGAGGAGTGCCGAAAGGAATTAGACAGTTTACTTTCTTCTCAGAAAACAAAAATACTACCTTCATCTCTAAACCTTTTCTTGAGATTAAGAACAGAGGTAGCCTGTAATTTAGATGAATTTCTCAAATACAGCCTTCGGATTCCTACTGGAATTACCTACGATTATGACTGTCAAGAGCTTCCTGTAGAAGAAGGTTGGGTTGAACCTGATCTCCTTGAATATAAAAGATTTTTGGGTTGTGCCTTCCTTGATGAAGATTCTACCTATGTTATCAATAGAGGAATGCCTCTTGAGCTTCTTAAAGAAGCCGTTAATAAGGAGATTCTCCCTCGCCATCTCCGTCAGGAGTTAGCCTTGTCAGCCTGGGTAAGGGCAATATTACTGGAGGATGAAAAGATCGGCAAAGAACTTGTTCCTGTTTTGCAAAACCTTGTCCCCAGTCTTAAACCATATCTCAAGTCTTATATCCTGGCGAAGAATGCTGAATCCAGGAAATTTGCCGGTATCTTTGCCATATTGAATTTTCCAGGTATGCGGCCATTCGTCAATAGCGGTTTAGGTAGGGATGACTCTTTGGATGAAATCAATAGATTTCATAACAATTGGTGGTGTGCACTTAGCGAAAGCTTAAGAGCGGTAGAATTTCGTAGGCTAAATTTGAGTGGTTACTGGTATCTATCAGAAAGTCCTACATCTCAGCACAATTTTCCAGATTTTCTGAATGAAAGACAGAAAGAAAAGGTGGTCGAAGAATGGAAAAAACTACTTTCTGTTGATACAGCTCCAAATTATCTTTGTTCTGAAGTAATCAAGTGGGCAAAGAAGTATCCTCAGGACAAACGGGTCCCTGAGGCACTTCATTTAGCTGTCATGTCCACTCGCTATGGCTGTACGAACGAGGAAACCTCCAAATTCTCTAAGCAGGCATTTCTCCTGCTTCATAAAAAATATCCTAAAAACAGTTGGACTAAAGAGACAAAATATTGGTACTAAAATCAGGTAGTAGTGGGTGCGTGTAAAATTTGTGGGTGGAAATTTTTATAAGAAAGGGAAAATAATCCTTGACGATTTTAAAAATTTATGACATAATAAAACTAAGTTAACCTTTCAGGCGAGACCTTATAGTAAAAATTTTTGTTACTGTTCAGGTAGGCATGAAAAAACTTAAGAAATTTGCCACAAAGGCACGAAGGCACAAAGATGCACAAAGAAGATTTTAAACTCCTCTCAGCTGAAGAATAAAGAAAAGGATGGAATAAAACGGATAATTTTATAAATCTTAGTGAACCTTCGTGTCTTAGTGCCTTCGTGGCAGAATTTGTGGCAGAAATTATCCGGCAACTGACACCTGAACGGTTACAAAATTTTTAAGGAGGGATAAAAATGGAGACAATTATACCATTAATAGTAGTGGGTGTACCTATCATCTGGTTTATCGTTACTTATAATCAACTAATCCGCCGCAGAACGAGTATCAAAAATGCCT
>SBAY01000169.1 GCA_005239945.1 Nitrospira sp. | reverse complement strand
TAGCCAGGGACACCCATAAAAGTCAAGAGAAATATTGATAATGGTGTTGGTTTGGTCGCGTCGGCTGGTGGAAGATGGGATGTCGCTACGCTCCATCCCCTCTTCCACCAGCCATACCATTACACAGTTATCTAGATTACTCAATTATAAACATCAATATAACATATTATACGATGAGGAATAATAATGGAAATTATAGTAGTTGGAGCAAACCATAAAACTATGCCTGTAGAATTACGGGAAAGACTCGCTATCAACAAGGCCAGTTTTCCTTTCAATGAAGATATAAAAGAAATGGTGATTTTGTCTACCTGCAATCGCGTAGAGGTATATGCCGTTACCACGAATGCCAAAGAGGGAACGGCCAGGATAATAGACTTTTTGAGTCAATACTATTGCCTCAAAAAGGTTGAATTTGAAACCTATCTTTATTCTTATCAAAACGAAGAGGCGGTAAGACATTTATTTAAGGTAGCCGCAAGTTTAGATTCTATGGTTGTAGGGGAGCCGCAAATTTTAGGTCAGATAAAAAGTGCCTATGAGGAGGCGTTTAAAACTAAGAGGACAGGTCCTTATTTAAACAATTTATTTCAGAAGGCGATATTAGTTGGTAAAAAGGTAAGAAATCAAACTGAAATTGGCAAGGGAGCGGTCACTGTGAGTTTTGCCGCCGTAAAATTAGCTAAAAAAATATTTGGGGAATTGGATAACAAGAAAATTTTAATTATTGGTGCAGGTAAAATGAGTGAGGAAACCGCTAAATACCTGATAGCCAATAAATCCAGTATCTTCGCGACTAACCGAACTTATGAAAAGGCAGTAGAAATAGCCGCAAAATTCTCAGGTCGGGCAATTAAATTCGATGAATTATTTAATATCTTGCCTGAAATAGATATTGTTATTAGTTCGACATCCGCCCCTCATCTTATTATCAAAAAGGAGGATATAAAAAACCTGATGCCTCTTCGCTATTACAAACCGCTCTTTTTTATTGATATTGCTGTTCCACGAGATATTGACCCTGATATTGGCAACATTGATGGGATATATCTCTATAATATTGATGATTTGCAGGCAGTAGTCCAATCTAACATCAAACTACGCCAAAAAGAGATAACTAAATGTGAGACAATTATTGAAAAAGAGATAAAGGAATTCTATCGTATACTCCATTGCCTCATAAATTATGATTAATTACGGGTGTGTGTCCAATGTGTGGGTAATGGCAAAAAAGGTTCAACGGTTCAGGGTTCAAAGGTTTAAGGTTTAAGAAACAGGTTATGGGTTAGGGATCATTCAGTTAGGTTAAAAATTAATGAATATCGAATATCAAATGTAGAATGTAGAAAGCAGATTCCTTTTAATTCTACATTCTCGGTTTGACCCTTAACTCTCTCCCCCAACTTCCAACTTTACCCACAAATTTTACACACACCCTGAAATTAAAAATCCTTGCTTTTTTAGTTTAGAAATGATATTATATGATGTGTAAATTAAAACTGATGTGGAGAACAGCACTCCAATGTCAGTTATACTAAACAGATTAACAAAGTGTGATTTTCGGGTAACCAGATTATCAGGTTATCGGTAAAGAAAAAGTATCTATTGGATGTTACTGATTACCGATTACCAATTGCTATACTTTTAACTTTTTACAGAAATTTATCATAAATTATGAAGCAATGGAGTATAGTATGCTTCAAAGAACTATCCTTGACTTTCTCGATATATCGGAAAATGAACGGGATTGTATTTGGAACTCCTTTGAATCTTTAAGGTTTGCAGACTTAGATATTCCATCAGATGAGTGGGACAATCTTTACCACCGATATTGTATCTATCAGGAAGACTCTTTGGATAATATTCTGGCTTTATCTATAGGGTATATTTATAAAATAATGGCAGGATAAAGCCAGATTTAATGAAATTCTAAATAGCGTTCTTAATTTAGTAGAAAATGCTCTTCGCCACGATGTTTCTTTTATCCCAAATGTAATTCAAGAATTTCCAGCAGTGGCAAGAGAAGACATCTGGATAGCTGTATACAACAGCGTGTCTGATAGTTATGATGATGAGAAGGCTGAGGCAAAAAGCAAGGATGCTTATGCGTTAACCATAGCTATTCAAAATAGGTTTGAGCGGATATTTGAGACTAATCGTGATAAAAATATTATAAAAATGAGGGCGAGGGGAGCAACCTTTGAATCGGTTGCTCAAAAATATGGACTTAGTCGCGAAAGAATACGACAGATTGAACAAAAGGCGTTTCGTAGATTCAACCACTTTTTATCGAGGATAAAACCATCTTATATTTTGCAGACCTTTACCCAAAGTAATATTTTCTTATCGGTTGAGGATATACAAAGCCATCTTGGTGAATTATCCGATATTTTTATATACTGTCTTAAATGGTATACCAGTGAAAATATACTTTGGGTTGATAATCTGAATGGCTTTATTGTTGGAGATAAGTCGTGGTGCATACCATTAACTGAATATATAGACACATTGCCGGAGATGTTTGAATCTTCGGATATGGAACTATATGTTTCAAGTTTTACCGCAGTCTCTAAAATAAAGGTTGAGAGTAGTCTGGTTCGTAAGATAATTCTGACTAAATATAACCAAATAGGCAAATTTTTTTCCAAAAAGAAATTAAATAAAGCCGATATATACATAACAATTTTAAAAAGATATTATCCCGATGGCATCAAGTTGTTTGATGACTTTGAGATGATGCGGTTTAGAAATTATACTAAAGACTTGTTTGGTGATGTTGGACTTTCGGAAAATGATAGAGCTATTTATGCAAGAATAGCCGCTTTAACCGTGCTTTGTGATAGAGGTAAATATATACTGCCTGAGCAAATTAGACTTGATGAAGAAGTGCTTAATAATATTTATCAATTTATAATAGATAGCGATAGAAATGTTATTATGTTTGTCGAGTTGTTTGAGAGATTTAAAGCCGAATTGCTTGACCAAACCAGTATCAATAATCGCTTTTATTTGCAGGGGGTATTAAGATATAAGTATGAAAATGAGTTTTACTTTGCTAAAGATATGTTGATAAAGGATATAAACAGTGAGCAAGGCACAAAGCTTTCAATTGCAATTGAGTCGTTTATCAAGGAACAGGGACGAATTGTAACTAAGAACGAGATAAAGGAAGAGTTTTTAGGACTTTCCGAAGTTGTCCTGCAATTAGCGATTGCCAGCAATCCCAATATATTGTTATGGGACTCTGGAAAATATTTGCATTCTGAACAGCTTGTGGTTGATAATACAATCAAAGAACGGTTTAAAAATCTTTTGGATGCCTATATTAGTCAAGGCTCGGTTTCGGTTCGTAAGATATATCACGACATATATGTGCGGGAAAATGAGTTTTTGATGAGTAACAATATTGAGGGGCATATTGCACTTTATAGTGTATTGAATTTTTGGTTTCCGGATGATTATGAATTTAGCCGTTCATATATTGCACCAAAAGGCTCGACAGAGACAACCTTTGATACAGTGATAAGGGAATACCTATCTAACTTTGACGAAGTCTATATTTCAGATGTTAAAGACTATGTTGAAAGTACGAGAAAGGGAAACTTTAGTATCAATGTGTTGCTTGATGATATAAGTGATGAATTTATACGGGTTGACAGCGATTTACTATTCAGAAAAGATAGACTGAATTTATCTGAGGATGTAATCGAACGCATTGAGGAAATTACACTGGCTCTTATTGGGAATACTGGTTATCTGTCGGTTAAAAAGCCCATTGATTTTTTATTTTATCCTAATGTGGGGGTTAAGTGGACTCCATTTTTGCTTGTTTCTATCGTTAAGTATTTTTGCAAGCAGTTAAAAATTATCAACACTGCAACCGACTATCGTTATTTGAATGAGGTGATAGTGGACAGCAGCTTAAATATTAACGATTATGACGAACTACTCTACTATGCTCTATCCCACGAGGCGAAGGACACTTCATTTAAGAGTTTGGGCGAGATGAAGGAATTCCTTTTAGAGGAGAAACTAATAGCAAACAATATTCCTCAATCGCTTTTTGATAAGGGATACATTGTGGATGGAGAATACGGTGGCATCCGATTAAGCAACTGGAAGACCGGAGAAGATAGATATGTATAACTATGAATGGGATATGGAAACAGGAGGTTATATTCTGACGACAAAGGTGTCAGGCGTTACAAAGGAATTGCGTCCGGTATTCTGTGAAGAACTGGATTTATTAGGCTTTAATAAGTATTGGAGCTATCCAAAATCAAAAAAACCGCTTTTGTGGGCTGAAACAAGGAGGTATATTTATAAAGGCAGACTTGTTGCCGAAGCACAGGGCGGTGGGCTTTATACTAAGCCGACTCTGAAAATACACGAAGACAAATTAAATCTTGAGCCAGTTGATATTGATACTATGGTAGAAAAAAACAAAGCACTAATGGCAGGGCTTGTGCAACATTCAGTCGGAATTATATATAAAATCTTCAACGAATACAAAAATAAGAATATTGATGTTGCGTATGTGGCTTTTAGCGGTGGCAAAGACTCTATCGTGCTGCTTGATTTGGTGCAAAGAGCGTTACCACACAATGAATTTAAGGTTGTTTTCGGTGATACTTCAATGGAAATATCCGATACCTATAAGGCTGTTGAACTGGCAAAAGAGCGGTGGTTAGACCTTGATTTTTATACGGCAAAATCCCACTTAGACGCAAGGAAATCATGGGAACTTTTTGGTCCACCGAGTAGAACACAGAGATGGTGTTGTAGTGTTCATAAGTCTGCACCTTCCCTTTTGAAATTACGAGAAATTATAGGTAAAAACAGACTTAGGGCATTGGCTTTTGACGGTGTTCGTGCGGAGGAAAGCGACGCAAGAGCAACTTATTCGATAGTAACAGAGGGACAGAAACATACAACACAAGCTAATTGTCACCCGATTTTTGAATGGAACACTGCTGAATTGTTTATATATATGTTCGAAAGCAGCCTTTTTTTAAATAATGCTTATAGATATGGCATCGGCCGTGTTGGATGTGCTATGTGTCCTATGGCTTCTCCTTGGAAAGAATATATAACTCACGCTGTTTATAAGAATAATGTTAATCCTTTGTTGTCGATTATTGATGAAAGCATTACAAATAAAATTCCGAGTAAAACCGAACGAGAAAAATATCTAAACAACAGGGGATGGAGAACACGTATGGATGGACGAGATTTGAATGTTAATGACAATAAGGTAGTGGAACAAACGGATGAAAGCGGCATAACCATATATGCTAACAATATAAGTACAGACTGGAAAGAATGGATAAAAGCTATCGGGAATTTAATACATGAAGGTGATAACAATTACAATATTGAATACAAAAACAACATTTATGATTTTACTGTTGAGCAAGTAACAGATAAACTAAAAGTAAAAATCGATGGTGCTTCGTCAACAAAAGAACAGATAAGGTTTATGTATTTATTCAAAAATATCTTTTATAAAGCGGCATATTGCCATAACTGTAAGGTTTGTGTGGTTGAATGTCCAATAGGGGCATTGCAAATGAATGATGGCATTGTTGAGATTAAAAATAATTGTAGTAAATGTGAAAGGTGTCTTGATAGACCTAAAGGGTGTTTAATCGCAAGGTCAACATTGTTTCTTATTGGAGGGAAAAACATGAGTGTGCCGAGCAAGTTTATTAGTTCTTATCAGTGAAAGTCTGGTCTGAGTAAAGGTTAGCAACCATCTCAGCACCAAATCCCACGCATAGGGAGG